>JACDGQ010000660.1 GCA_013821615.1 Planctomycetota bacterium | reverse complement strand
CCCCCGCCCTGCCCGCGACCCCGCCTGCCGAGGGCGCCCATGGTAAGTGAAAACGACGCCCTCCGCCTGCGCCGCCTGGTCTTCTACGCCCAGGACATCGACCGCATCAACGCCGCGCTGCTGACCTTCATCAAGAAGGCCAACGCGCAGTGCGCGCTGGTCATCGACAAGGAGGGCCACATGGTCTCGCGCCAGGGCTTCTTCAAGCAGGACTCGTCCGCGCTGGCGGCGCTGGTCTCGGGCAGCTTCGCCAGCACGCGCGAGGTCGCGCGCCTGCTCGGCGAGCCCGAGTTCCGCACCATGTTCCACCAGGGGCCTGGGCAGAGCATCCACATCACCCTGATCGGCGAGCGCACCCTGCAGGTCGCGGTGTTCCCCGCCCAGGTCAAGGCCGGCATGGCCCAGGTGCTGTGCAAGGAGCTCGCAGTGCAGCTCGACGTGGTGATGGCGGACGCGGGGCGGCGCAAGCCCGAAGACGCCAAGCAGGAGACGCTTGGCAAGAACTTCTCCGCCGAGATGAAGACCCAGCTCGATTCCCTGTTCGGCAACCTCTAAGCCGGACACGCCATGGGCTTCCAAGGACAGTTGAGCTCGGTCAACCTGGCCGACATCTTCCAGACCCTGCACATGAACCGCCAGACCGGCACGCTCATCGTGACCGGTCCGGGACCGATCGTCGTGCACATCTATTTCGACAACGGCCAGGTCGCGGTGTGCGCCGCGGCGCCGGTCGAGGGCTATGCCTTCCTGATCCACTCGCTGCTGCGCAAGGGCATGCTCCAGGCCGACCAGGCGCAGGATCTGCAGCACCGCTTGCAGGCCACCGGCCAGCCGGTGCGCGACCTGCTGCTCGCCAGCGGCGCCGTCGGCGAGGGCGAGGTCGACGAGATCGCCGCGTGGTGCATCGAAGAGGTGGTCTGCCCGATCTTCGAGTGGAGCGAGGGCGATTTCACCTTCGCCGACGGCGCGCCGCTGGCCGCGCTGCAGTCAGTCGACGTGGTGTCGATGGGCCGTGGCGGGCTGCAGACCACCCAGCTGCTGCTCGAGGCGACGCGGCGCAAGGACGAGTGGAAGCGGATCCGCGAGGTCATCACCGACGCCAACGCGCTCTACGTGGTCGACAACGACGGCCGCGCCAACCTGCGCAACATCCAGACCGACGCCGAGATCCTCAAGGTGCTGCGCTATCTCGACGGACGCCACCGCCTGGATGACATCGCCTCGGCGGTCGGGGTGACGCGCTTCGACACCTTCGCCATCGCCGCACAGCTGGTGCTGGCCGGGGTGGCGCGGCCGCGCACGCCGCAAGAGCTGGTCGCCGACGCCGACGCGCTGCGCCGCACCGGCGAACTCGACACCGCGCGCGCGCTGCTCGAGAGCGTGCTGCCGGCGGCCAACGTCCCCGAGGTCATCCGCCCGCTCGCCGAGATCAACGCCGAGCTCAAGAACGCGCCGCGCGCGGTCGAGCTCTACCTCGAGCTCATCCAGCTCGCCCAGGACCAGGGCAACCTCGAGCAGGCGCGCGCCGACCTCGACACCGTGCTGAGCCTGTCGCCCGACGACCCCGACCTGCAGTTCGACCGTGCCAAGGTGCTCAGCGAGCTCGGCCACATGGAGGACGCCGCGGCGGCCTACGTCGCCGCCGCCCAGGCCTTCCTCGCCACGCGCGACACCGAACGCGCCATCGACGCCTGCCACCGCGCCAAGAACCTGGTGCCCAAGAACCCCGATCCGCACCGCTACCTGGCCAAGGCCTACCTGATGACCGGGCAGACCGAGAACGCGCTGGTCGAGTACCGCGCGCTGTGGCACGCGCTGCTCACCAGCCTGCGCCCGCGCCGCGCCATCGAGGTGCTGCGCGAGACCCTCGAGGCCGACTGCCGCTTCGCCAACGTCAAGGAGCAGGTCCTCAACCAGGCGCTGAACTCCGAGGCGGTCAAGACCAGCAAGGCCACCCGCGTGCTGGTCTACGTGGTGATGGGCCTGGCCCTGGCCGGGGCCGCGGTGCTGGGCGTCGAATACTGGACGCGGATCCTGCGCGTGCGCGGCGCCGGCGAGGCGGTCGCCACCTTCGAGGCGACCAAGGGCGAGCGCCAGCGCGCCGGCCAGCATCTCGACCTGCAGCGCGAGATCGACGCGTTGCGCAAGCAGTACGGCGAGATCCCGCAGGTCGCCGAACACCTCAGCCAGATCTCGGCCGAGATCGCCAAGGACTTCGAGAACCTCGCCCAGCGTCAGCTCGAGACCGCTGCGACCCTGGCCGACGGCGGCCAGTTCGCCAAGGCCATCGCCACCGTCACCGACCTCAAGCAGCGCTTCCCGGGCACGCCCGCGGCGTCCGGGGCCGACGCGCGCATCGAGGCGCTGCGCCAGCAGCAGATCGGCACCCAGGTGGTGGCGGTCGCCGACGAAGCGCGCCGGCGCTGGGACGCCGACGACTGGGATGGCGCCACCGCCCAGCTCGCCGAGGTGCTCAAGGCCGGCGAACTGCCCACCGACATCCGCACCAAGCTGGGCGCCACCGCCGCCGACTGGAACGCGGCGCTGCACAGTGCGCAGCGCCTGGGTGAGCGCGCCGCGCGCCTGGAACAGGGCGGCCACCTGCGCGAGGC
>JACDGQ010000659.1 GCA_013821615.1 Planctomycetota bacterium | reverse complement strand
CGGCTGCCCGCCGCCGCATCGAACTGGCGGTGCCGGGCGCGGACGGCCAGCCGGCCGCGCAGCGCCTGCTCCTCGAGCTGCGTCGGCTCGCAGCATCCGCCGCGTTGTCCGGCCAAGGCAGCGACGATGCGGCCCGTACCCTGGAGGCGCTGCTCGCGGCCCTGCCCGCCGACCTGCGCATCCAGGTCGAGTCGCTGGTCGTCGCGCCCGACCGCATCCTGATCCGCGCCCGCACCGCGGATCTGGTGGCGGCCGAGAAGCTGCACCAGGCGCTCGCCCACGTCCCGGGCGTCCCCTACCGCAGCGATCCCCTGCAGGCGCAGCAGGCGGACGGCTTCGCCCTGGCGAACATCAGTCTGGTCGCCGTGGGGGGACCATGATGGGCGGTCGGAATGCCATCGTCGTCGCCGCGCTCGGCCTGCTCGCGGTGGTGCTGTGGGGCGCGCTCCGGCTCGGTTCGGCGCAAGCGACCCTCGCCGCCGCCAGCGCGCGCGCGCTGAGCGCTGACCATGACCTTGACCGACTGGCGCGTCTGCGCGCGCACGAAGCGCACATCGTCAGCCGCAGCGTGCCCGATACCGACCTGGTCTCGCGCATCCAGCAGGCGCTGGTCGCAGCCGGCCTGCCGACCACCGCCTTCAGCGGCATCCAGCCGCTCGGCGATCAGCTCGATCCGGTCTCGCACGTGCAGCAGCGCAGCCTGCAGCTGCGCCTCAACAGCCTCGCCCCGGCCGAACTCGGCGCGTGGTTGGCGGCCTGGCTGACCCCGGATCAGCCGTGGCGGGTGCAGGGTCTGGCCCTGGCGCACCCCCAGGATCCGGGCGGTGGCACCACGCTCGACAGCAATCGTTTCGCGGTTACGGTCACCCTGCTGATGCGCTCGCTCGAGGACTCGCCATGAATATCCGCGTTCCCATCATCCTGCCTGCCCTGGCGGTCGCGACCGCGCTGCTGGCAGGCTGCGGCGGCGCGCGCGGGCCGTACTCCGCGGATGGTTCGGGCCAGCGCGACGAGGCGCGCGCCCAGGCCACCTACCGCAGCGCGAACGAGGCGCTCGCCAGCGATCCGAAGAAGGCCGAAGCGCTGCTGCGCGAGGCGCTCGGCTACGACCTGTACCTGGGGCCGGCGCACAACAATCTCGGCGTGCTGCTGCTCAAGCAGGACCGCCTCTACGACGCCGCCGAGGAGTTCGAGTGGGCGCGCAAGCTCATGCCCGGCAATCCCGAGCCGCGCGTCAACCTCGCCATCGCCCTCGAGCGCGGCGGCAAGCACCTCGACGCCCTGGACGCGGCCCACGCCGCGCTTGAGAGTGCGCCCGGCAACCTGCCGGCGATCCAGGCGATCGCCTACATCCAGGTGCGCGAAGGCCTGACCGACGCCCAGACCCGCGGGCATCTCGACACCATCATCATGCGCAGCACCGATGAGCGCTGGCGCGACTGGGCGCAGCGCTGGCGCCTCACCCTCGATGCGCGTCCGGCGGTCGCCGCCCCCTGAGCGGCGGCGCGCGCCTCACTTGACGAATTGCGGCTCCAGGCGCGGCTCGCCCTCGTTCTTCAGGTCGGCCTCGCCGGCGTGCAGGTCGCTGGTGTAGCGCAAGTCGGAAAAATCCGTGCGCCGCAGGATCGACGCGCGGATGAACACGTAGAAGCGCGACTCGTTCGCGGTATCGTTGCGCGTGCGGAACAGCCAGCCGAGCAGGGGGATCTGCCCGAGCAGCGGCACGCGCGATTCGCTGCGCCCACTGGTGCGGTTGGATAGCCCGCCCAACGCGATCACGTAGCCGTCGGGCACGGTGGCGGTGCTGGCCACGTTATCGTTGCGCTTGGTCGGCGGGATCACCCCGTTGGCGGTGACCGTGGCGTTGCCGAGGAACGAGCTCTGCCCGATCGCATAGCTGATGGTCACATAGTCCGCCGGCGAGATCTGCGGCGAGATGGTGATCTGCGTGCCCGCGTCGCTGGTCCCCGAGAACGAGGTGGTGGCGAGCTGGGTCGAGCTGTTGATCGAACTGACCGGCTGCTGCACCACGCCGTTGAGGGTGGCCTGGGCGTTGTTGGCGACCACCAGCTGCGAGCGGATCAGCGAGTGGCCGACGTTCACCGTCTCGAGGGCCTGCAGCACCGCGGCGTACTGCCCGGGCTTCAGCACCACCGTGCCGAGGCCGCTGGCGTTCAGCGTGCGGTTGACCGACGAGCCCCCGACCGGCGCGCTCAGCCCGAATAGCGAGGTGATATCCACCGAGGTGTTGGTGCCCGCCTGCAACTGCTTGGCGAGCTCCACGCCGACGTTCCGCGACTGGTCGTCGGTGAGGTCGACCAGGATCAGCTCGAGGTCGACCTGCGGCTGATAGATGTCGACCTGGGCGACCAACTTGACGACCTGTTCGATCATGCGCGGCTCGCCCAGCACCAGCAGGCGGTTGGTCACCGGATCGGCGGTGAGCACCAGCGAGCCGTCGGCGGAGGTCGCCACCGTCGGCGCGGTGTTCTGCTGGACGGACGGGGGCAGGCTCAGGCCACCGCCGCTGCCAAGGCCATTGCTGTTGCCACCGGTGATCCCGCCCAGCCCTTGGCCCTGTCCCTGGCCGGCGCCGTAGCCCGTAGGTTGCTG
>JACDGQ010000658.1 GCA_013821615.1 Planctomycetota bacterium | reverse complement strand
CTGCAGGTCGAGGTGCGTGGTGCGGCCACGCGCGGCGAGCCGGCCGCGGATTCGCTCGTCGGCATCAAGGTCGACGCCTACATCCCGGACACCTATCTCGAGACCCCGGCGCTGAAGTTCGAGATCCACAAGCAGCTCGACGGCTGCCGGCGTCTCAGCGACCTCGCCGCGATCGCGCGCAGCGTGCGCGATCGCTTCGGCGCGCTGGTCGACCCGGTGGTGCGGCTCTTCCAGATGCGCGCCATCCGCCTGCGCTGCGCCGAGCTCGGCATCCAGCGCATCGACGTCCAGGACCGCCAGGTGCGCCTGCACCTCGCCGGCGCCATCCCCGCCGAGCTCGCCGCGGTCAAGCTGCCGGAGCTGGTGCACATCCAGCTCGATGGCGGGGTGCTGGTGCTGTTCGTGCGCGCAGCGCTGGCGGGCGATGGGGCGCTGGCGTTCCTGTGCCGGCTGCTCGGCTTGGATCTGGGGTTCCTGGGGCGGGGATTCTGAGACTTCAGCCACGAGGCACGAGCGGCGTGACGCGAAACTCGAGCCTCGACCACGATGCGCATTGCGCGCGGTGCGACGAGTGCGGCGGAGGCGTCATGCGCGGCACCGCGCAGGTGCGGTAAGGCGGATCGGAAAGCGCAAATCCCTGCGCCTCATCGCCTCTCCAAAGGGTTACTAGAGGACGTCTTTCGCGGCGGCTTGCGAGGGGAAAACAACCAGGCTTGACGGTTTCAGAGAGTTACACCGGAAGACGCTTGCCAGGGGTCGAGTCCTGGAAGTATCTCACTCCATGGCCTTCCGGCATGTCTTCCTCGCTCTGGCGCTCGCCGTGCTGTCCGCAGGCGTGGACGCCATGGACGCCCCCAGCGGGGTGCTGGCCATCCCCGCAGGCGACCAGGACGAGGTGCCGTGCGGCGGGGCCGCGGTGGTGGTCGAGATGCCGGGGCTGGGGAGGATGATCCTGACCCTGGAGGAGGCCCTGCCCGGCGCTGGGCGGAGCGGCGACAAGGGGGCCGCGAAGCTGTCTTCGCACATTGATCTGGTGCTGCCTGGCGGGCGGCGCGGCAGCGCCACCATCGTCCGACGTGGCGCCGTCACCGGGGCGCTGCTCCTCCATCCCGACCTGGTGCTCGACGACAGCGTGGCCAAGCCGCTGGAGCTGGCCGACAGCGCCCAGCTGCACGTCGGCGACACGGTGTGGACGGCCGGCAACGCCTTCGGCGCGCTCGAGCAGGATGGTGCGGCGGCGATCAGCCGGGGCGTGATCAGCGGCCTGTACGCCATCCCCTCGGGCAGTCCGCCGGTGCGTGGTCGCGGCGGGCGCATCCTCAGCAGCTATCGTGGCGCGGTCATCGAGATCGACGCCGCGGTCAACGATGGCAACCACGGCGGCGCCCTGCTCGACGGCGCGGGCCGCCTGATCGGCCTGGTCAGCCTGGGCACGGCGCGCGAGCGCCGCCTGGGCACCGCGGTGCCCATCCATCTGGTGATGAAGGACCTCGAATGCGCCCCGACGCTGGCCGAGCCGGCCGCGGAGCGCGACCCGCTGGAGCGTTCACTGGTGCGCGCCGCGGCTGCGGTCGCGCCGGCCATCGCCCTGGTCTACATCGAACGCCCGTCGGGCCTCGGCAATCCGGAGGCCATGCCGCGCCCGACGCGTCTGGTCGATGAGGTGCCGGCCTATGACCGCGAGCGGCTGCAGAACTGGTGGTCGGGCTACTACCACCAGCAGCAGATGTTCTACACCGACCAGCCGATCAGCGCCTTGGTCATCGACGCCACGTCCGGACTGCTGCTGACCGCGGCCAGCAACCTCCACGGCGAGGCCGAGGTCGGCTCGGTGCTGGTGCCCGGCAAGGCCGCCATCCCGTGCAAGGTGCTGGCCCGCCATCTGCCGCTCGACCTCGCCCTGCTCAAGGCCGAGCAGCCGCTGCCCTTCCCGACCCTGACCCTGGCCAAGGATCCGCATCTGGCGCTGGGCGAGCCGATCGCGGTCGCGGCGCGCCACATCGCGGGTGGCGGGCACACCATGACCGTGGGCGTGGTCTCGGCGACCGGCCGGCGGCGCACGCGCAACGACTTCGCTTTCACCCAGACCGACGCGCACGTCAACTACGGCAGCCTCGGCGGCGCCGTGGTCGACGCCCAGGGCGCGGTGGTGGGCATGGTGGTGATGCTTGGTCCTGACGACGGCAACTGGCCGTGGATGATCAATTCGGGGGTCGGGCTGTTCGCCGACAGCGCCAGCATCGCGCGCGTCCTGCCCGAGCTGATCGCCGGCAGGACCACCGGCAGCGCGCCGCCCATCGGGCTCGGCGTGCTGCTCAAACGCGGGCTCGCGAAGGACGGGATGGAGGTCGAGTCGGTCACCCCGGGTAGCGGCGCCGACAAGGGCGGGGTCAAGCCCGGCGACATCATCACCGCCCTGGACGGCCTGCCCACGCGCGACATCGGCGCCATCGGCCGCGGCGTGATGAAGCACCGCACGGGCGAGCACGTCGCGCTCAGTGTGCGCCGTGGCGCAGAGACGGTCGCACTGACCGTCGAGATCGGAGCCCTGGCCAAATGATCCTGCGCTCAATCCCTTGCGGCCGCGCCGTGCTCGCGCTCGCCCTGCTCGCGC
>JACDGQ010000657.1 GCA_013821615.1 Planctomycetota bacterium | reverse complement strand
GCGCTGCACCACGCTACGCCGCCTGCTCGTGCCGCGCGGGGAGCGCGCCGCGCTGGTCGGACGCCTCGCCGCAGTCTATGCACGCCTGCCGATCGGCGACCCGCGCCAGCCCGGCGTGCTGGTCGGCCCGCTCATCGATGAGGCCGCCGCCACGGCGCACGCCAACGCCCTGGCCCAGGCGCGCGCCCAGGGCGGCACGGTCAGCGGTGGCGAGCGCGTCACCGCCGGCGTGCCGTCCGGCGGCGCCTACGTGCGTCCGGCGCTGGTCGCGATCGACCACGTCGCGCCGATCGTCGCCGAAGAGACCTTCGCGCCGATCCTCTACGTCTGCCCCTACGACACCCTCGACGAGGCCATCGCGCTCAACAACGCCGTGCCCCAGGGCCTGTCGTCCGCGATCGTCACCGGCGACCTGCGCGAGGCCGAGCGCTTCCTCTCGCCCGCGGGTTCCGACTGCGGCATCGCCAACGTCAACCTCGGCACCAGCGGCGCCGAGATCGGCGGCGCCTTCGGCGGCGAGAAGCAGACTGGCGGCGGCCGCGAGTCGGGCTCCGACGCCTGGAAGGCCTACATGCGCCGCACCACCAACACCATCAACTACGGCGCTGACCTGCCGCTGGCGCAGGGCGTGGTCTTCGACCCATGACCACCTGCGACTACGCCGTGATCGGCGGCGGCATCATCGGCATCGCCATCGCGCGCGAGCTCAAGACGCGCTTCCCGGCCAGGTCGGTGGTGCTGCTCGAGAAGGAGGCCGACACCGCCGAGCACGGCAGCGGCCGCAACAGCGGGGTGCTGCACGCGGGCTTCTACTACACCGCCGACAGCATGAAGGCGCGCTTCTGCCGCGATGGCAACCGTGCACTGCGCGCCTATTGCCGGGCGCGCGGCCTGCCGCTCAACCAGTGCGGCAAGCTCGTCGTGGCCAAGCGCAGCAGTGAACTGCCGGCGCTCGACGAACTGCTGCGCCGCGGTCTCGCCAACGGAGTCAACGTCGCGATGCTGTCCCTGGCCGAGGCACAGCGCATCGAACCGCGCGTGCGCACCGTCGAACGCGCACTGTGGTCGCCTGACACCGCCTCCGGCGACCCGGTCGCGGTGACGCGCAGTCTGGCGCGCGACGTCGAGGATCTCGGCGTGGAGATCCGCCGCGGCACCGCCTACCGCAGCGGCGGACCGGGTCGCGTGATCACTGCCCAGGGCGAGCTCGCCGCCGGTTACGTGATCAACGCCGCCGGCCTCTATGCCGACCGCATCGCGCGCGACTTCGGTTTCTGCACGCGCTATTGCATCCTGCCCTTCAAGGGCCTCTACCTCTACAGCGATGAACCGGCGGGCGCACTGCGCACGCACATCTACCCGGTGCCCGACCTCAAGTACCCCTTTCTGGGCGTGCACTTTACCGTCACCGTCGACGGCCACGCCAAGATCGGCCCGACCGCCATCCCCGCGTTCTGGCGCGAGCACTACCAGGGTTTCGAACGCTTCTCCCTGAGCGAGCTCGGCGAGGTGCTGTGGCGCGAGGCCACGCTGATGCTGAGCGCCGGTTTCGACTTCCGCGGCCTGGCCGTCCAGGAGCTGCGCAAGTACGACCCCTCATTCCTGGTCGCCCAGGCCACCGCCCTGGCCGAGGGCGTCGATCAGGAACGCTACACGCGTTGGGGACGCCCAGGCATCCGCGCCCAGCTCCTCGATTTGAAAACGCGCACGCTGGTGATGGATTTCTGCATCGAAGGCGACGCGCAGTCGCTGCACGTGCTCAATGCGGTCTCGCCCGCGTGGACGTGTTCCCTGCCCTTCGCCGCGCACGTGGTCGACGAGGTGGTGCGGCTGCGCGGGGGGTGAACCTGGCAAGAGACAGCGGACTTACCGCAGAGACGCAGAGGGGAATGCAGGAGGCCGCAGAGGAGATGATTCGGGCACACCACCCCAGCGCCCGAAATTCCTAGCGAAACCAGGCGCCATCAGGTCCAGGGCAGGCCCTCTCCGGTTGTCCTCTGCGGCCTCTGGTATTCCTCCTCTGCGACCTTTGCGGTAAGTCCTCACGTCTTCCACGATGAGCTGCAGGGAAACTACTTGGTCCCAGTGATGATCCCGCAGTCGGCGAGCGTAGGCGCAATGGTCGTGCCCGGGGTCAGGCCGGCTTGGCGCAGCATCTCACGGTATTCGGCGCCGCTGTAGGCGCGGCCGGCGCAGACCGTGAACAGGCGCGCCGAGTAGAGCGCGATCGGCAGCGGGCCGCCGAGGTCGTCGTCGAGGAAGACGTCGTGGATGAGCAGCCGGCCACCTTCCGGCAGGGCCGGCGCGAGTCGACCGACCAGCTCGTGGCACTCGGGGAAGTCCCAATCGTGCAGGATGTTCGACAACAGCATGACATCGGCCTGGGGCACCGGGTCGGTGAACATGTCGCCGGCGCGCAGCTCCAGGCGGTCGCCGGCCGGGCTCTGCGCGGCCATCTCGCGCGCGACTTTCAGGACCTCCGGCCGATCCCAGACGATGGCGCGCAAGTGCGGATGGCGCTCCAGGCAGGCCAAGGCGTACAGCCCGGTGCCGCCGCCGACGTCGAGCAGCACCTCGGCCTGCTCGAGCCCGGCGTGCAGCGCCACCGCCGGCGCCACGC
>JACDGQ010000656.1 GCA_013821615.1 Planctomycetota bacterium | reverse complement strand
GTCTCGTGGTGCGAGGGATCAACGCGAGATCAGACGCGGCGCGGACGGAAGCGGCAGGTTGTCGACTTCCGGACTTCCGGACTTCCGGACTTCCGGACTGGCTGTCCTCAGGACTTCCGGACTGGCTGTCCTCAGGACTTCCGGACCCTGATGGCGTCAGCCGCCCGGCTTCACTCGCGCCACGGCCTGATCGACGCCGAGATCCAGGTCGAAGAGCCGTTCCAGGCGCAGGATGCGGAACACCGCCTTGACCGGCTCTGGCAGGCTGGCGACAGCGAAGCGGCCACCGTTGCCGACCACCTTGTTGCGCACGGCAATGATCGCCGCGATGTTCACCGAGTTCAGGAAACCCACCTGGGCGAGGTCGAGGACCACTCCGCGCGGGACGCCGCGCAGGTGCGGCTCGAGGTCACGCCAAATCTGGCCGCATTGGTCTATCACGGTCACCACCAAGGCCGTATCGCGTTCAACGATGTGCATTGCCGTGCTTCCTGGCGGTGCTGACGATCCATGGATGTGACGTCGCGCAGCGCACCCGTTGCCTAGTTTAGGCCGGACCGGTATCAACGCAATGTCATCGGCGGAAGCTGAGGCTTGACGCCACGTCGATTATTAGTTATCGTTTGTTATCATTACTGAGGTACGCATGACCACGCCCCCCCTTCCCCTGCCTCCCGCTGCGGCCCCCCGCGGCTTCGGTGCCCATCTCCAGGCCTGCGCCATCGGCGCGGGCATCGACAACCTGTTCCGCGCGGTCATCGGCGTTGCGTTGGTGGGTCTCGCCAAGCAGGCGCATCCGGGCGATTCCATCGCCGAGCACGCCGCCGCGGACCGGCTGGGCAACCTCTACACCACCCTGGCGACGCTGCTGTTCATCATCCCGTTCGTGATCGTCGCCCCCATGGCCGGCAGTCTCGGCGATCGCCTGCCCAAGCACCGCATCATCCGCATCACGCGCCTCGCGGAAGTCGCTCTGATCGCCGTCGGCTCCGCCGCGCTGGCGCTGGGCAGCACCACCCTGCTGCTCGCCTCGCTGGTCGGCCTGGCCACCAGCAGCGCCTTCTTCGCCCCGGTCAAGCTCGCGGTGGTGCCCGAACTGGTGAGCGCCGAGCGCCTGCCCTGGGCCAATGGCTGGCTCGCCGCCATCACGGTCTTCGCGATCCTGGGCGGAACCGCCCTGGCCTCGCTCACCGACGCGGGCGTGCTGCACGCGCTCGGCCTGGGCTGGCTGGGCGGCGCAGGCATGCTCGCGCTGCTCGGCACCGTGATGGTCGCCATCGGCATTCATGGCGCCTGGCGCATCCCGCCGCTGCACGCGCAGGCCCCGGACACGCCCATCGCGCCGTTCTGGGCGATCCCACGGCAGATGCGCGCGCTCTCCTCCGCGCCCGGCCTGTGGGCCCCGGCACTGAGCCTGGCCGGTTTCTGGGCCCTGGGTGCGGTCGCGCAGTCCACCCTCCTCGACATCTCCGGCTTCATCTACGGCCTCGGCCAAGCGGGCACGGCCGCGCTCTCGGTGACGCTCGCCTGCGGCATCATCGCCGGCGCCCTGCTCGCCCCACGGCTCATGGCCAAGACCTTTCCCGCCGGCCTGCCCGTGGCCGGTGCCGTCATCGCCGCCTGCGCGCTCATCGGCGCGGGCCTGCACGCCCAGCTCGGTGGCGGCGTGGTGGTGTTCGGCGCGCTGCTGTTCGTCACCGGCTTCGGCTCGGGGCTGTGGGAGACCCCGCTCACCGTGCTGCTGCAGGAACGCTCCCCGGCCGGCGTGCGCAACCTGGTGATGGCCAGCGCGGGCGTGCTCGCCTCGTTGGCGATGATCGGCGGAGGCGGCGGCTCGCTGGTCCTGAGCCAGGTCCTGCACTTCTCCTCGAGTGAGGTGTTCATCGCCATCGGCGCCGTCGCCCTGGTCATCACCATCGTCCCCGCCTGGCGCTACCGCACCCAGCTCGCGGCGTGGCTGGTGTGGGTGGCCACCCACCTGACCTTCCGCATCCGCGTCACCGGTGCCGAGCACCTGCCGGCGAGCGGTGGCTGCCTATTGGTATGCAACCACCTCAGCTACAGCGATGGCCTGGTGCTCGGCGCCAGCCTGCCGCGACGCGCGCGCTTCCTGGTTTATCGCGCCTACGTCGAGATGCCGGTGGTGGGCTTCTTCCTGCGTGCGGCCGGCGTCATCCCGGTCTCCGCCGAGGACCGCCGCCGCGCGCTGCTCGCCTCGATCGACACCGCCATCGAGGCGGCCAAGGCCGGCGAGGTGGTGGTGATATTCCCCGAGGGCCAGCTGACCCGCAGCGGCCAGACCAACACCTTCCATTCCGGTATGGAGCGCATCGCCGCGCGCGCTGGCGTCCCGGTGGTGCCGGCGCACCTCGCCGGGCTGTGGGGCACCATCACCAGCCGCGCGCCGCAGCGCAGCTGGCCGCGCCTGCGCCGCCCGGTCGATCTGCGCCTGGGCGCCCCCCTGCCAAGCGACACCACCGCCGCGGTGGCGCGCGACCACGTCATGCGCCTCGGCTACGAGGCGGCGCAGGTGCATGCCGATCACGACACGCGCTCGCTCGCCTCCGCCTTCCTGACGCGTCTGCGCCGCCATCTGCGCCGCATCGCCGTGCAGGACGCCGGCGGGT
>JACDGQ010000655.1 GCA_013821615.1 Planctomycetota bacterium | reverse complement strand
CACCTGTTCCGCACGACCTCGACCCGCGCCATGGACTTTCCAACCCGTCGCCCTCCAATCCCCCACCATGACCGACCCCGCCTTCACCTGGATCGCGGACGCCGCTGGATTGCCCGCCCTGGCCGCGGCGCTTGCCGCCGCACCGTGGGTGGCGCTCGACAGCGAGGCCAACTCGATGTTCGTCTACCGCGAGCAGGTGTGCCTGCTCCAGATCAATGCCGGTGGCGCGCTGTTCGTGGTCGACACCCTGGCTCTGCTGCGCGCCGGCGCCGAGGCCGGACAGCCCGGCGCGGCGGTGCTCGCGGCGCTCAAGCCCGAGCTCGAGCGCAGCAACCGCCCGCTCTACGTGCACGGCGGCGAGTACGACGTCGGCTGCCTGAAGCGCGACTTCGCCATCACCCTTGGCGGGGTGTGGGACAGCCAGCAGGCGGCGAGCTTCCTCGGCTGGGAGCGCACCGGCTACGGCGCGGTGGTCGAGAAGGTCTGCGGCGTCGCCCTCGCCAAGGCCTTCACCCAGTACGACTGGGCGACCCGCCCGCTCGACCCCGGCGCGCTGCGCTACGCCATCGACGACGTGGTCTACCTGCCACGCGTCTGCGACGAACTGCGCGCGGCGATCACGGCGGCCGACCTCGAGGACGAGCTGGCCCTCGCCAACCAGGCGGTGTCCGGCACGGGTTGGAGCGGCGGCTTCGATCCCGCCGGCTTCTGGCGCATCAAGGGCGTGCGCGACCTGAACGCCGGCACGCTGCCGGTGCTCGCCGCGCTCTACACCTGGCGCGATGGCATCGCCCAACTGGCCAACCAGCCGCCGGGGCGCATCATCAACAACGAGCTGCTGCTGGCCATCGCGCGCAACGCGCCGACCAACTTCCAGCTGCTCAAGCGCCTCGGCCTGCGCGCGTGGTTCATGAGCGCGCACGGCGAGGCGATGATGGAGGTCGTCCGCGGCGTCCGTGCCGGCGAAGTGCCGCCGCGCCCGCGTCAGCGCGAGGTACTGCCGATCGAAGAGGAGCGCGAGACCCGCCTCAAGGACTGGCGACGCAGCGAGTCCGAGCGGCGCAAGGCGCCGCTCCAGGTGGTGCTGCCGGCCAAGGCCCTCGAGCACCTCAAGCAGCACGGCGCCGGCGACCTCGCCGCCGTCCCGCAGCTCGGCGCGCACCGCACGGCGCTTTACGGCGCCAAGCTCCGCGAGCTCTGCGCCGACCGCTGACCTCAGTCCTTGCGCTGATAGGACGCGGTGCTGATGCGCGCCATGGTCTCGAGCTCGCGGATGCCGACCGCGAACTGGCGGGCGTCGAGCGGGCGCGCCGCGGGATCCTTGTTCAGGGCTGCGTCGATGGCGACGGCGGCGCGCGACGGCAGCTCGTGCACGCGGCTGCGGATCGCTGGCGGCGTGCCCTTGAGATTGGCGCGCACCCGGCCGCTGGAACGCGTGGCCGGAAAGGGCGGTTCACCAGTGAGGATGATGAAGGCGCATACGCCGAGCGCGTAGACGTCGCTGGCGAAGGTCGGCGCGCCGCCGCGCACCAGTTCGGGCGCGACGTAGGTCGGGGTCGCGAAGAGCTGCTTGCGACCACCGAACAGGCGCGCGAACAGGCTGCGCGCGACGACCTCGTGGGCGTTGCCGAAATCGACCAGGCCGACCTTGCCGTTCGGCTTGAGGATGGCGTTCTCGAGCTTGATGTCGGCATGCAGGATGCGCTGCTGATGCAGCTGGGCGACGATCCCGACCAGATCGGCGAACACCGCCGGCCGGCCGAGGGGACGCTCACCCTGGCAAAGCTGGTGCAGGGGCTGGCCAGCGACGTAGTCCATGATGAAGCACGGGCGGCCCTTGATGTCGCCCTGGCGGCGCGCCACCGGCACGCCCGGATTGCGGATGCGCTGCAGCATGGCGAATTCCGTCTGGAACGCGGCGAGGTGGGCGCGATCGCCCAGGCGCTCGGGGCGCATGACCTTGACCGCAACGATGCTGCGGTCGTCGGCGTGCTCGGCGCGATAGACTTCGGCGATGCCGCCACCACTGATCAGGTCGCGGACGATGAACGGTCCGATCGAGGCGTTGATGAGCGGGTCAGCCATGGATCCCAAATGTACAGGGGGCCGCGCAGCGGAAGCGGAAGTGCCGTCGCATGCGTAACGCATTGTACATTACGAATCGCTCTTGCTCATGCCAGCGGCAGCTGGGGCAACCCTGGGGCGCGGGCCGGTGGCAGGGATGCGTTGAACACCTGTCCCGCACGCCGCCAGACGTGCGTTTGGTGGAATCGCTTCCATGCACGTCAGGCCGCACTACGCCGCATCTTCCATCGGCGCTGCGCGCGCACCTTGTCGCCGGACACGCGTCGCCACGCGGTCACCGACCGCCCTGTATTCGTGAGTCTGACCTGCGCCCACCTGCTGCGGAAACCGACCCTCCGTCGCATGGTTGACATTTTGAGATGCTGTTTCCTCAGGCACCGGACTGGCGCCCCGGAACCAGCCGCCCACTCGCCACCTCCCAGGCCAGGAGCAGGGCATGCGCCGCGGCGCGGCGCTGGACGCGCTCGCGCGTGCCACCGACCCGCACCAGGCGGGTGGCGGTGCCGCGCGCCGTAGCCACCGCCAGGGCGACGGTGCCGACC
>JACDGQ010000654.1 GCA_013821615.1 Planctomycetota bacterium | reverse complement strand
GATGTTGGGCGCGGCCACGGCGGTGGCCGGGGCGGCAGAGGCGGCGGGCGCGCGGTCGCCGTCGGTCGTGCAGCCGACAAAAAGGGCGAGGGGGAGGGCCAGCAGGGTCGATTTCATGGGTGGATCCTTTGCGGGAGAAACGAGTTCGCTGCGCATGGTGACGGGAAAATTCAGGGTGTCAGGTGAAGAGGGGTGCTGGCCAAGGGTGCGTATCGCACGGTCAATCCCAGTCCGCGGGCGGGTGCGCTGCAGGATTGCGGTGCGCGCACGGACTTTGGGGATTTCGCTGCGTGAATAGCTATTCCGACCCGTGTTGATGAGGCCGCGCGCCCCAGCCTGCGTCTGCAGGCGAGGAGGGAGCACCGCCGCCGTCGACTGGCCGCCCGGCGAATAAGACGTTGGCGAGGTGCGGAAACGCCGGCACCGGTGCCACGTATGCGCATCCGCCGGCCTGACCCCCCGGCGCAGAGCGCGGCGGTGGGATGAACCTGGCAACCCAGGCGCATCGCAGCGCCTGGGCGCGTCAGATGTGCGGCCCCGCCTCTGTCTCGAGGCGCAGCGAACCTCCACAGCGATGCAATCTGCAGCGTGAAGCGGAGGCGACCGTGCGGAGTGCGCACCGCCGCGCCGTCTTCCCAGGTCAGGTCACGCGTCGATTACGCGGAGATCCGCGCATTTTCACGCCGTCCTGCAGGTCTTGGCATGCCGGCCGCTCCCTGCGGGTGACCATCCACTCCGCCCCACCGCGCCCGCGCTCCATGCAGGCCAGGAAACTCCCCATGCTCGGCACCATCCTCCTGATCGTCCTCGTCCTCGCCCTGCTCGGGGCCATTCCGACCTGGGGGCACAGCCGCAGCTGGGGCTACGGGCCGAGCGGCGGCCTCGGCCTGCTGGTGATCATCGTGCTGGTGCTGGTGATGACCGGGCGCCTCTGACGCCGCAGGCGCGCACTACGGCTGTGGCGTGAACGTCACCGCGATGGTCGTCGCCTGCACCGGCATCGTGGTGGTCACCGCGATGCGCGTGAAGGCCGGCGCGTCCAGTTCCTGGATGCTCTCATCGTTGATCGTGAACGGCACCGGGCAGGCAATGGTCGCGAGCACGCGGTGCCCGCCCAGGCTCAGCTCGAGGGTGGTGTCAGCGATGCGCTTCCACGTCGCCCGCGTCGGAATGGCGACGGCAAAGGCCTGGGGGCTGGCGAAGACCACTGCATCGCTGATCCGCACCAGTCCCAGCCCGCCACGCTCGCAGCGCAGGGTGCGCACCAGGCTGGTCAGTGCGGGCGCGGCGTAGGCCTTGGTAAGGTCGATGCGCACCTCGTCCGCCGCGTCGCTGAACGTCGGCAGCGGTGTGGGAATGGTCACCTGGGTGGCGACGCGCTGCAACTGACCGGCGACCACCGGCACCGGGTGGCCGTAGGAATTCAGCAGCTTGTGGTCGTAACGCTCCTTGGTGAAGGTCTTGTTGTCGTAGGCGTAGGGGCCACCCGGATCGCCGGCCATCAGTTGATCGTCCAGGCACAGGATGTACGAGCCGATGTCGTTGTGGCTGTGGCTGCCGTTGCCGCCGCCCTTGATCGCGACCGCGAGATGTCCGCCCACCGCCGGCCGGCACACCAGCACGCCGGCGCGGTCGAACCAGGTGCGCAGGCCGACCGCCTCGGCCGCGCCGGCGCTGCCGGTCAGCGGCGTCGCCACCACGCCGATGGTCGCCATGCGGCTGCGGAACATGGCGCCGGCGTCGGGCGTCGTCGCCATGCCGAGGTGCAGCACCGCGTCGCAGTAGTCGCACAGCCCGGCGTCGACGCGCACGCCGGCGCGGCAGTCGGAGAACGGCGGCGCGAGCCGGTCGAGCAGCTGCACGCGCGGCCCGTAGAGCGCGATGGCGCGGATGCGCGGATCGGCGAAGGGCTCGACCCGGCCGCCGGTGGCGTGCACCAGTTCTTCGCGCAGCAGGACGAAGTCGCCGAAGCCGTAGCCCCAGTAGCCGGCGCCTTCGTCGCAGTAGCCATCGTCGCGGAAGCTGTTCAGGTAGTAGCGCGGGTAGTGCTCGCCGGCGGCGGCGAACACCGCGCGGTCCTGGCGCGCGGGCAGCACGGCCAAGGCCGCGCCGACCACGCCGGACAGCACCACCGGGTTCCAGTTGTTCTGCACCGGGTTGGCCTTGGTGCCCAGCCAGGCGTGGCCCTTGCCGCTGACCAGGGTCGCGCGCAGCGGCGCGAACACGCGCTGGTCGAGCGCGGCGAGCACCCGCGCGCGCAGCGCCGGATCGAGGCGGTCGCCGAGCACCGCGATGGCGGTGGCCAGTTCGAAGGCGAAGGCCGACGAGCGCAGGTCGACGCTGTAGGCGGTGCGGTGGAAGTTCTCGAGCTTGCCGTCGTGCGCGGGCAGCGTCCAGGTCGGCTCGTCGACGTATTCCGTGAGGGCCATGCCCAGGGCCGGCAGGAAGCGGCCCTGGTCCTCGAGGCACTCCGCCAGCACCAGCGGGCGCAGCCAGGCGCTGCGCGCGGCGAGCATGCGCTCGCCCGGCGGCCGGCGGCCACTGCGCGAGAACTCGAGGTAGGCGTCGTCAGCCCACGCCGGGAAGCGCGCGCCGAGCAGCTTCTCGGCCGCCGGGATGACGGCCCCGCAG
>JACDGQ010000653.1 GCA_013821615.1 Planctomycetota bacterium | reverse complement strand
ACTCGCCGGTGTAGGGCGGACGGCCGGTGAGCGCGAAGTGCATGGTCGCACCCAGCGAGTAGAGGTCGACGCCCGGCTGCATCGGCAGGCCGGAGATCTGCTCCGGCGCGAGGTAGTTCGGCGTGCCGGCGATCTGCCCGCCCTGGGCGCCGGTGCCGGTGCGGCAGGCGACGCCGAAGTCGGAGATGCGCAGGTGGCCGCTGCGGTCGAGCAGCAGGTTGGCGGGCTTGATGTCGCAGTGCACGTAGCCGGCAGCGTGGATCGCCTCGAGGCCGCGCGCGCAGTCGTAAGCCAGGCGCAGCACCTCGCGCTCCTCCATGCCGCCGTCGCTCCTGACGCGGTTGGAGAGGTCGCCGCCATCGACCAGGCGCAGCGCGAGGTAGGGCACCGCCACCTTGGGGCTGGGGTGGGCGAGGCCGGCGTCGTACAGGGGCAGCACGTGCGGATGGTCGATCGCCGCCATCACCTGGGCCTCGTGGAAGAACAGCTGGCGGACCTGCTCGGGCGTGATGTCGAAGCGCTCGCGGTAGTCGGGGCTGACGGTCTTGAGCGCGATGCGGCGCTGGGTGGTGCGGTGCACCGCCTCCATGACGATCCCGAGTCCGCCTTCCGCGATCACGCGCTGGATGATGAATTCCCCGAACGCGCGCCCTGGGGTGCCAGCGCTGCGCGCGATGCGCGTGGTGTTGTGGGGCGGCGGAGGGATCCCGGCCATGTCGCGTTCCGTGCGTGCAGCGCCCCAGCGGTGGGGCGCAGAGACCATGCGCCGTATGGGTTTAGCCGGCGGGATCCAGGTGTCCATGGCACCATTCGTGACCTGTGGATGCCCGCGCGCGACGCCGACGGGCGCGCTTTCCGAAGCTGGAACAGCGCAGCGGGTTGCCGCGGACAGCCGTTGCACCCAGCCATCCGCCGGGATGATGCCGCCCACCTAGGGGAGGTCCGGCACGGACCTGAGATGCTCCAGGCAGCCGGATACGCATCCGGCCGCGGCGGAGGGACCCTCGCACCTGATCCGGGTCATGCCGGCGTAGGAAAAGGACCATGAGCGCACGTTCCCCGTCTTGACGCTGTTCTCGTCGCACCCGTGGTGCGGGGGAGGTCCGTCGGGTGATCGCCCGCGCTGTCTCGCTTCTCCCTCGTGTCTCGTGTCTCGCTGCCCGCTTCTCGCTTCTCGCTTCTCGCCTCTCGCCTCTCGCCACCAGTCACTCACGTCCATCGAGACCACCATGCGCTCCTCCTACCTCGCCGCCCGCCACGGACAGCCCAACGTCACCCAGCTGCACTACGCGCGGCGTGGCATCATCACCGAGGAGATGCGCCGCGTCGCCGAGCGCGAGGACCTGGCGCCCGAGCTGGTGCGCGACGAGGTGGCGCGCGGGCGCATGGTGATCCCCGCGAACATCTTCCACGTCAACCTCGACCCGATGGCGATCGGCATCGCCTCGAAGTGCAAGATCAACGCCAACATCGGCAACAGCGCGGTCGCCTCGACCGTCGAGAGCGAGCTCGAGAAGCTCAACACCGCGGTGAAGTACGGTTCCGACACGGTCATGGACCTGTCGACCGGCGGCGGCATCGACCACATCCGCGAGACCCTGATCGGCGCCAGCACCATCCCGCTCGGGATCGTGCCGATCTACCAGGCGGTGCAGCAGGTCGACAAGGTCACCGACCTCACCATCGAGGGCATCCTCGAGGTCATCGAGCACCAGGCGAAGCAGGGCGTCGACTACATGACCCTGCATGCCGGCGTGCTGCTGCGCTTCATGCCCTACATCAGCAAGCGCAAGATGGGCATCGTCAGCCGCGGCGGCGCGCTGATGGCGGAATGGATGATGCACCACCACCAGGAGAACCCGCTCTACACCCACTGGGACCGCGTGTGCGAGATCCTCAAGAAGTACGACGTCACGGTCTCGCTCGGCGACGGCCTGCGCCCGGGCTGCCTGGCCGACGCCAGCGACGAGGCGCAGTTCGCCGAACTCGAGATCCTCGGCGAGCTGACCCTGAAGTGCTGGCAGCACGACGTGCAGGTGATGATCGAGGGCCCCGGCCACGTGCCGATGGACCAGATCGAGATGAACATGAAGAAGGAGGCGCTGGTCTGCCACGAGGCGCCCTTCTACGTGCTTGGTCCGCTGACCACCGACGTCGCACCCGGCTACGACCACATCACCAGCGCCATCGGCGCGGCCATCGCCGGCTGGCACGGCGCGTCGATGCTGTGCTACGTCACGCCGGCCGAGCACCTCGGCCTGCCCAACCTCGCCGATGTGCGCGAGGGCGTGATCGCCTACAAGATCGCCGCCCACGCCGCCGACATCGCCCGCCACCGCAAGGGCGCGCGCGACTGGGACGACGCGATGAGCGACGCGCGCTGGAGCTTCGACTGGAACAAGCAGTTCGCGCTGGCCATGGACCCCGACCGCGCGCGCGAGAAGCACGACGCCACGCTCGGCCACGACGCCTTCAAGACCGCGGAGTTCTGCTCGATGTGCGGGCCCAAGTTCTGCTCGTACAAGAACAGCCAGGACGTCACCGCCGCGTGGCAGAAGTACATGGACGACACCGGCGGCAAGGGCGAGGGCGCGCTCGCGGGTTCGGTGAACGATGCCAAGGACGCCGAGATC
>JACDGQ010000652.1 GCA_013821615.1 Planctomycetota bacterium | reverse complement strand
GCCGGCGCCTGCCCGGGCGCCGAGCCGCAGGCCGAGGCGCCGCGGCCTGCCAGCATCATCTCCGTCCGCCAGCTCGACGACGAGGAGCGCTACGTCCTCGAGCGCCGGCGCCTGGTGCCGGCGCCCGGCGTCATGGCCGAGCGCCCGGGCATGGTGCTCAATCCTGCCGATGACAGCGCGGTCGACCGCAAGGACGAGTTCGGCAGCCGCAGCGGAGGCGGCATGCACCGCGCCCTCTCCAAGGCCGGCGGTGGCGGGATGCCCGCGCTCATGGCGCCGGAGCCGCAGCACGCCACCGCCTCGTGGGACATCCTCGCCCATCCCGGTGCGCTGCTCGCCAACCTGCGTGCCGACGCGCAGGGACGCGTGACCATCCCGCGCGCCGCGCTCGGCGACGCCACGCTGCTGACCGTCGTTGCGTGCGCCGGCGAGCGCATCACCGTCCGCCAGCTGACCCTGCCCGCCCACGCGCCCGAACTGCGCGACCGCCGCCTGGCCACGGCCCTCGATCCCGCCCTCGGCCTGGCCTATGTGCCGACCCTGCGCGTGCTGCGCGCGGGCGAACGCGTGGCCCTGGGCGGCGCCTTCGAGCGCTACCAGATGATCGACACCATCGACACCGCGTGGCGCTGGCTGGCGGCGCAGGAGGGCGCGGACCTCGGCGAGTGGTCGTTCCTGGGCTCCTGGCCGGGGCTCAGCGACGCGCGCAAGCGCGAGCTCTACCGGCGCTTCGCCGGGCATGAGCTGCACTGCTTCCTGGCGCGCCACGATCCCGCCTTCTTCGCCCAGGCGATCGCACCCTACCTGCGCAACAAGGCTCAGCCAGAACTGGTCGACCGCTGGCTGCTGGGCGTCGATCTCGCCGGCGACGCGGTGTCGTGGCGTCTCGAGCAGTGCAATGCCGCCGAGCGCGCGATGCTCGCCCAGGCGCTCGCCGGTCCCGGCCACCAGGCGCTCGGTAGTGGTCAGGCGCGTTGGCTGGCCGACGCCGTCGCCCGCGATCCGGCGCCCGCGGAGCGCTTCGCGCGGGCGGTCGGCGCCGCCCTCGACCTCGCCGCGCAGTCGGCCGCCGCCCAGCCGACCGCGTCGCGGATGCTGCCGCCGGAGCCGGCGCCAGAGGAACGGGAGGGCGCCAAGCTCGAGGTCGCGGCCGATGCCGTCGTCGCCACACCGCCCGTGACCGCCGCCCCGCGCGCCGCCGCGACTCAGGCCCGCGGCGGCTTCTTCTTGATGGCCGGCGGGCCCGCCCCCGAACTCTACGTCGAGCCCGGCGCGACGCGCATGCTGGTCGAGAGCGCCTACCACGGCGTTTCGCAGAGCGACCGCAACCCTGGCCTGGTGCCGCCCGCGCGCCTGTGGGCCGAGTTCGCGGCGGCGCCCGCGGGAACGCCCTTCCTGTCCACCGCCATGGGTGAGCTCGGGCCGGACGCCACGCCGCGCCTGCTCGCGCTCGCGCTCAGCGACCTGCCCTTCACCGCCGGCGTGCACCAGGTGGTGCGCGACGGGAAGGACACCGCGCTGATCGCCGGCTCGCCGGCGATCCTCGCCCGCGCCGCGCTCGAGGCCCTGCCCAGCGCGGCTTCCGACGTGCTGCTGCGCGTCGAGCTGGTGAACGCTGCCGAAGACGTCCAGAACCCCGAGCGCGCGCCGTTGCTGGTCGCCGACCTCGCGCCGCGCACCGCCTACGTGCAGCGCATCACCCTGGTCAACACCGGCTCCAGCCCGCACACCCTGGCGGTGCTGGCGCAGATCCCGCAGGGCGCGGTGGCGTTGCGCGCCACCCCGGCCACGCGCATGGACCTGATCGAGCTCGCACCGGCTGCCACCATCACCCTGCGCGCGGTCTTCTACTTCCCCCAGTCCGGCACCTATCCCCAGCACCCGGTGGTGGCCAGCGACGGCCACGCCGTGCTCGCGCGCGGCGGCGGTGGTCAGCTGCACGTGGTGCCGGCGGCCGGCGACTGGCGCACCAGCGGCGATCTGGAGCGCGTGCTGGCGGGTCTCGGCAGCGCCGACCTCTCCGGTCTGGACCTCGCGCCGCTGCTCGGCCTGCTGCGCGATGCCACCGCCTACCGGCGCATCACCGCCGCCCTCGCCGCGCGCGGCGTCGGCACCTGGGTGGGCCAGAGGTACGCCTTCCTGCACGACGATGCGGCGGGCATCGCCGCCCTCCTGCGCGAGCAGGCCGAGCTGATGGATCAGATCGGCGCGGTGCTCTCCAGCCGCGTGCTGGCGCGCGACGCGCTGGCCGAGGGCGACCTGCCGGTCAGCGACTTCGCGCCACTGGTCAATCCGCGTGCGCATCCCTTCGGCGAGCACCCGCGCATCCTCATCGCGGCGGTCGAGGAGCGCTACCACCGCTTCCTCGGCGCGCTCGCGGAACGCGTGGTGCCGACCGATCTCGACCGCCTCATGCTGTGCTGCCACCTGCTGCTGCAGGACCGCGTCGTCGAGGCGCGTGCGCAGTTCGCGCGGGCGCGGCGCGACCACCTCGCGACCGGCATCCAGTACGACTACGCGCGCGCCTGGCTGGCACTGGCCGCTGGCGATGCCGCCGGCGCGGCGGCGGTCGCCGCGACCTACCACGAGCACCCGGTCGAACGCTGGCGCTGGCGCTTCGCCGAACTTGCCGCCC
>JACDGQ010000651.1 GCA_013821615.1 Planctomycetota bacterium | reverse complement strand
CGCTCATGGCGTCCCCGCTGCGCGCAGCACGCGCGGCTTGAGCGGCTTGGCTGGCATGCCGGCGTGCACCATCCACGCCGCGGCGTCGCGGGTCGCCACCGCGCGCGCGGCGAGCACCGCGCCATCACCGATGGTGACGCCCGGGCCGACGAAGGCCTCGGCGCAGATCCACGCCTCCGCGCCGATGGTGATCGGGCGGGCGATGAGCTGGAAGCCGGGATCCTCGTAGTCGTGGCTGCCGGTGCAGAGGTGCGCACCCTGGCTGACCACGGCGCGGCGGCCGACGGTCACCGGCGCGATGTTGTAGCAGATGACGTCGTCGGCGAAGGCCGCCTCGTCATCCATCACCAGGTTCCACGGCGCCCAGATGCGCGCGCGCGGATAGACGTGGCAGTTGCGGCCCAGGCGCGCGCCGCAGCGGCGCAGCCAGAAGGCGCGCCAGCGGTGGCAGGGACGCGGCGACGGTCGCACCAGCAGCGCCGCGATCACGCCCCACAGCACGCGGCCAAGGCGGTTGCGCAGGCTGAAGCTGGCCTCAGCGCGCGGGTCGATGCCGGTGCGGATGTGCTCGCTCATGTCACCACCGCGGCGCTGCCGGCGAGTTCGCCCAGCACCGCCATCAGGCGGCGCGTCGAGCTGCGGATCTCGTAGCGGTCGGCGAAGCAGCGCCGGGCCGCCGCGCCCATCGCCTGGCGCTCCGCCCCGGACAGCGCGTACCAGCGTGCGAGCAGGGACTGCGTCCCGGACAGGTCGTCGTGCGCCACCAGGCCGGCGCCATCGCCCACCACCTCGCGCCAGATGTTGATGCGGTCCGAGATCAGCACCGGCAGGCAGCAGGCCAGGGCCTCGGCCACCGCCACGCCGAAATTCTCCTGGTGGCTGGGCAGGGCGAAGGCCTCGCAGGCGCGGAAGGCGCCCCACTTCTCAACGCCCTGCAGCATGCCCGTCCAGATCACCTGCGCGCCCACGCCACGCGCCGCGGCGAGGCGCTCGAGTTCCGCCCGCCAGCCCTGCTGATCGGGGCCGACCATGACCAGGCGCAGGTCGTCACGGCCACGGGCGGCCGCGGCGAAGGCCTCGATCAGCAGGTCGCAGCCCTTCTTGGCCTGGATGCGCCCCAGGAACAGCAGGTTGCGCGTCCCGGCCAGCTGCGGGAAGCGCTTGAGGAAGTGCGCGCGCTGGATCTCGGTGTCCTCGGGCGGGGCGGCCGTGCCCAGGCCGACCACCCGCTCGGTCGCGCGGTAGAAGGGGAAGGTGCCGCGCGCGAGCAGGCGCTCCTCCTCGGCGGTGAAGAGCAGGGCCGCGGCATCGCGCACGTTGGCGCGCTCGCTGGTCAGCCAATAGGCCAGCTTCTTCATGTGCTTGCCGGGATAGCTGCGCCGGAACCACGGATCGAGCATGCCATGCGGGAAGATCGCATAGGGGCGGCCCACGCGCCGGGCCGCCCGGCGCACCGCGCTGCCGTTGTACTGCCACAGCCCATGGGCGACGAGCATATCGGCCGCTGGCGCGTGCGCGAGCAGCCACGGCCACAGCGCCGGGGCATACCCGTAGGAGCCGGCGCGCGGCGGCCCGCAGCCCTGCACCGGCACCGGGTAGTCCTTCAGCCAGGGCGCGGCGGGGTCGTCGAGGCAGGCGATGCTGACGTCGTGGCCAGCGGCCAGCGCCGCCAGGCTCATCTGGCGGATGCACTCCGCGGGTCCGCCGACCGCGGGATCGAGCGAATGGGTGACGTGCAGCAGCTTCATCCGGTGTCCGGCAGGCGGCGAGGCGGGGTGGAGGCGCGAAGCAGGTGGAGCGGAGCGGCTGCCGCGGGCATTTCAACCACGAGCATGGCCGGTTGGCGCGACACCGGCGGCCATGACCGCGCGGCGCCACGCAGGCCGGGCGGCCTCGGACGACGGAAAGGACCACGGCGTTTCACGGCTGGACCTCGCGATACAGGCGCTCGTAGCCATCGAGCATGGCGGCGGTGCTGAAGCGCGCGGCATTGGCCAGACCCAGGCGGCGCAGCTCCGCAACCCGCTCCAGGCTGGCGGCGATCGCCGCGGCGGCGGCCGGGGGGTCGCATGGATCGAGATGGACCGCAGCCTCGCCTCCGACCTCGGTCAGGGGCGGACGCGCCGACAGGAATACCACGCAACCCGCGGCCTGGGCCTCGACGATCGGCCAGCCGAAGCCCTCGGCCAGGGAGGGGAAGAGCAGGCCGAGGGCGCCGGAATAGAGCGCGTTGAGCTGGTCGTTGCCGACCTCTCCGAGCTCGTCGACGCGCCCGGCCAGGCCGCATTCCCCAACCAGCGCGCGCAGGCCGCCGTCGAGGCGCTGCCCGGCGAACACCAGGCGCAGTCCGGCGACGGCGCCACGCGCGACGAGCGCACCGGCGATGCGGATGACGCCGGCGCGATTCTTGTACCAGGCGTTGCTGCCGACGTGGAACAGGTAGGGGACGCCCGGCGCGGGGGCGCCGGACAGGCCGGCAAGGACGCTGGCGACCTCTGCCGCGGTGAACGGACGGTAGGGGTGGTTGGGGCCGTTGGGCACCACCGCCAGGCGCGCCGCGGGCACGGCGAGCACGCGTTCGACATCCGCGCGCGTGGCCTGCGAGATGCAGGCGATGCGCTGCGCCCGCACCAGGC
>JACDGQ010000650.1 GCA_013821615.1 Planctomycetota bacterium | reverse complement strand
GCGCCGACCATCGCGCGCGCCGGCGTGCGCCTCGGTCCGCCGGTGACCGATCCGGGCAAGATCATCTGCATCGGCCTCAACTACAAGGCCCACGCCGCGGAGCAGGGCAAGCCCTTCCCGGCCGAACCCCTGCTGTTCGCGAAGTTCGCCAACGCCCTGGCCGGCCCCGACGACGACATCCCGCTGCCCGGCACCGCCTGCGGCCCCGACTACGAGGTTGAGCTGGCGCTGGTCATCGGCCGGCGCGCGCGCCACGTCGGCGAGGACGCGGCCCAGGCGCACATCGCCGGCTACATGGTCGCGAACGACATCTCGGCGCGCGTCTGGCAGCAGCAGGATGGGCAGTGGCTGCGCGCGAAGAGCTGCGACGGCTTCCTGCCCTGCGGTCCCGCCCTGGTCACTGCCGACGAGGTCCCCGATGCGCGCGCGCTGCGCGTCACTACCACCATCGCCGGCGAGATCCTGCAGGACGCGCTGGTCGACGACCTCATCCACGGCATCCCGCGCCTGGTCTCGTACATCAGCCACCACCTGACCCTGGAGCCCGGCGACATCATCAGCACCGGCACGCCGTCCGGGGTCGGGCAGTGGCGCAAGCCGCCGCGGTATCTCGCCCCCGGCGAGCTGGTGGAATGCGCCATCGCCGCGCCCGGTGCCGATCTCGGCCGACTGCGCAACCGCGTCGCCCTGGTGCGCCCGTGAGCAGACCGGCCGCCCGCCTGCTGATCGTGCTCGGCTTCGCGCTGGTGGTCATCGGTGGGGTCCTGGTGTGGCCGTTGGCGCGCGCCATGGCGCGCTACCAGATGGTGTGGGCGCGCGTGCTCGAGGTCCTGCCCATGGCGGCGGAGGGCGGCAAGGTGCGCTTCAGCGTCATCTATGAGTACGAGCTGCCCGCCTCGCCCAAGGCGCCGCGCGTACACGTGCTCGGTTGGACCCAGGCCGATCGTGGCTTCCGCCCGGTTGATGATCCCCTGGTCGAGCCCGAGCGGGCCGCCAGCCTTGAGCGCAGCTATCTGCACGAGGGGCGTGCCCGGCGCGTATTCTTCAAACTGAACGATCCCGAAGGTACCGCGTTCATGGTTTCCGATGCCGCCAACGCTGGCGGTCTGAACTATGAGCAGGGCATGGCCATGGTCCTCGCCGGCCTGGCCTGCTGCGGCCTCGGTTGGCTGAGACGGCGCGGTCCCTGACGCGGAGATCCGATGCGCATCCCCTGCCTGATGGCCAGCCTGCTCACCGCCTGCCTGGTGACGCCAAGCGCGCTGCGCGCCGCCGACGCACCGCCCGATCCGGGCAGCGCCTCCGCGTCCCTGCCGACCATGGCCAAGCCCGACCAGGAGCTGCACGGCACCTGGAATGGCCAGCCGTTCTGGGCGCGCCTGCGCAGCGCCGACGCGCGCTTCGGCGGCAAGCGCGCGCTCGAGGTGGTCTACACCCCGCCGACGCCCGAGGCCCTCGGCCGCGTGGTGGTCAGCGACTGCCCCTTCGTGCTGGTCGACGACCAGTTGCGCGTGATCGCCTGGAATGGTCGCGACACCGCCTCGCAGGTGGTGCCGAACGCCAAGCCGCCCGGCTACAAGGTCACGCGCGACGTGCTGGTCGGCGAGGGCGGTGAGCAGCACAATGATCCGCAAGTGCGCGTGCTTGCCGGGGCGATCGCCTGGGACCTGCACCTTGCGCCGCTGGCATTGGCGCTGGCCTGGCACGCGGGCGGCAACGGCCAGACGCGCCTGGTCGACCTGTTCGGCACGCGCGCCGCCGACCCGCTCGCACTGACGTGGACCGGCCCGCAGGTGATGATCGCGGGCGCAGCGTTCAGCGTCGAGGCGGCTGCGGATGGCAGCCTCAAGAAGCTGCTGGATGCGAAGGGCGTGGTGGTGTTGGAGGTGGTGGGGAGGCCGTAGGGGACAGTCCGGAGGTCCGGAAGTCCGGAAGTCCGGAAGTCGACGGCCTGCGGACTCCAGAGGTTCCAGTCCTGGTGCAGACATCCTCATACGAGACTTCCGGACTTCCGGACCTCCGGACTTCCGGACTGCCTATTTCACCTTCCACGCCTCATCGAAGAATCCCGCCGCCGCGATACCGCCGGCGGCGTGCTCGTCTGGGGCCTTGTCGAGGTCGATGACCGCCCAGTCCGGCAGCTTGGGGTTCTGCATGGCGTTGTTGCGGTCGTCGGATTCGCGGAAGGTCACGCCGCTGTTGAGGACCAGGTATTTGCCCGGGCTGAGCGGGTTCGGCTGGATCATCGCCAGGGCGTGGCTGGCCGACGCGTAGTCCTGCGCGCCGACGTGGATGGCCTGCGCGTCCCAGCCGATCGGCAGCTTCGCCAGGGTGCGCGCGATCAGGCTGTTCGACGTGGCGTCGCCCCAGGCCAGCACGTGGTAGCGGGCGAGATCGTCGGCAGTCACCTCGCTGTCCTTCTTCTCGCGCAATTCGCCGCGCAGGACGCTGGCCCAGCGCTCGCGGAAGTGCTGCGACTCGAACTCCACCCAGCGCTGGAAGCGCGCGTTCGGCGAGGTGCCGCTGGGCATGGCGACCAGGAACGGCTCCATGAAGATGTCGTCGATCGGGCCCTGCAGGCCGGGGCGCTTGCGCAGTCCGGCCTCGTCGGCGGCCGCCGCGGGCCGCCAGTGCCCGGCGTCCTTGACC
>JACDGQ010000649.1 GCA_013821615.1 Planctomycetota bacterium | reverse complement strand
CGTGTTTCACTAGCCGTCAGCCGCCAGCCGCCAGCCGTCTGCCAATAGCCAATAGCCAATAGCCCTCTCCAGTGGCACCACGGCCAACAGCCACCACGCTCATCCCAATGCCCGACGCCATCCTGGCCGATCCGCAGCGCATCGCGATGTGGCTCCAGCTCAAGGAGCTGGCCGGGATGGGCGTGCGCAGCGTGCGGCGCTGGGGCCCGGCCGACGGCCTGGTCGATCCGCAGCCGCACAACGGACCGGCGCCGCCCCATCAGCACGCGGTGCCGACCCTGGTGGTGTGCCTGGGCGGTGTGGTGCGCGTGCGCGGCCGCACCACCCTCGACCTGCAGCGCGGCGAAGCGCTGGTGGTCGAGCCGGGCTGCTGGCACGAGCACGCCGCGCACAAGCCGGGCTCGACCTCGTTCGGCCTCGGCTTCCTCGCCGGACGCTGCGACGTGCTGTTCTTCGACCACCAGCAGACCCTGTGGGGCATGGTCGCCGAGGCCCCCTACCGCGGTTGGTGCGAGCTGCTGCTGCACGAAGACGATGCTGCACGGCAACGCGGCCTGGTGACGCAGTGCCTCGGGCAGGTGATCGGCGACCAGGCGCGCATGGTCGACTGGGTCCATCCCGAGGTGCTGCGCATGGCCGCCTTCCTGTGGAACAACCTGCACCGGCCGATCAACGGCGGCGACGTCATCGCGGCTGCGGCGCTCGGGCGCTCGAAGGCGCACGTGCTGTTCAAAGCCTTCTTCGCGCGCGGCCCCAAGGAGGAGCTGATGGAGTCGCGCCTGGCCATCGCCCGCCATCTGCTGGCACGCGGCTTCACCGTGGCGGCGAGCGCGCAGCGCTGCGGTTTCCGCAGCCGCGCCGACCTCAGCCGCGCCTTCCGCCGGCGCTTCGGCACGCCACCGAGCGCGGCCGGTGGCAGTGATGGAGGCTCGCCGCCGGCTCGCGACCCGGTGGGCGAACCGTCCTGAGCGCGTGGACGGATCGCCATCCCATCCGGGGTGGCCAGGGGATCTGGGCGCGTTCCGGATGTACACTGCCGTGATGCCCATTCCGCACGCACCCGCCCACGCCCCTCTGCTGCCATACCGTACCGCTGCCCGCGCAGCCATCGCCGCGCTGGTCCTCGGCCTGGCCGGCAGCGTGGCTGCAGTGGCCCAGGATGGCGACCCGGTGGTGATCGGCGCCGGTTCGTGCGCGCCGGCGCCGCCGGCGGGCGACGCCAAGCTCGCTGCCTCCCTCGCCCGGCCGCTGCCGCTCGAACCGGGAGTGCCGCATCCGCCAACGCCGAGCAACCACTGGTGGACCGACCTGCTGGTCAGTCCCTACCCCGGCAAGCTGTGGGCCTATCCCGCGACCATCGGCTGCGATGGGCGTGGCGTGCGCATCTGGTTCCCGCAGGGTTGGAACGCCGGTGGCACCGAGCTCATCCAGGGCGAGCCGCTCGAGGTCCAGGCGCACGATAGCGGCGCCCAGGCCGAGGCTGGCGACGTGGTGGTCGCGGATTTCGAAGGCCAGGCCTGGCCGGCGGGGTGGACCGCCACCGGCGCCGCCTGGGGCGACGGCCCGGCGCGCGGGCCACTACCCGGGCAGACGCCGATCGCCGGCTTCCAGGGGCAGGCGCTGGCCTCGTCCTTTCACGGCGGCGACAGCGCGATCGGCGAGCTGCTCAGCGCACCGTTCACCATCAGCCGCGCGCACCTCACCTTCCTGGTCCACGGCGGGCGCGACGCGGAGCGGTTGAAGGTCGAGCTCGAGGTCGACGGCGCGGTGGTGCGCAGCGCCACCGGCGACAATTCGGAGCAGTTCTCGACGCGCAGCTGGGACGTGGCGCCGTGGCGCGGCAAGCAGGCGCGCGTGCGCCTGGTCGACCACGCCAGCGGTGGCTGGGGCCACCTCGGCGTCGATCAGCTGGTGCTCAGCGGGCACGCGGATCAGGGCGCCGGCAGCGGGCTGTTCGCGCCCGGATCGACCACTGCGCTGCGCTGGGGCGACTGGACGCTGACCATGCGCCAGCACGCGCCGACCGCGGGGCACTGGCTCGACATCACCTGCGGCCGCGGCCTGCCCTACGTGTGGATCGAGGCCAAGGAGCTCGACCTCGCCATTCCGGCGCAGGCCGAGCAGATCAGCGACCTCGCTGGCATGCCGGTGAAATTCCCATTCACCGGCGACAGCCTGGTGATCGCGCGCGGCGAGCGGCTGTTCGCGCTGTTCGCGCCGGAGCGCACGCGCTTCGCGCTCACCGACGGTGCGCTGACCGTGGCGTTCGCGGGCAAGGAGCGTTACCTGGCGGTCGGCCTGCTGCCGCAGCGTGCCCAGGCCGCGCTGCTCGAGACCTACGCCTACGCCATCCCGCGCGACAGCCGCTTCGACTGGCGCTACGACGTCGAGGCCGGCGAGATCGCCACCACCTTCACCGTCGACGCCGACGCGCTGCGCGGCACCGGCACCGCGGTGTTGCAGGGCTGGCTGCCCCACCACTGGCGCAGCACACGCAATGATCTCGCCTTCCCCAAGGAAGCCGCGGCCTTCGCCACCCAGCGCGGTCTGCTGCGCCTGGCGGCAGGGCGCAGCTTCGCCATCGCTTGGGCCTTCAACGGCCTGCTGCCGGCGCTGCCGGCGCCCGGCGACCAGGCCGGTCTCGCGCACCCGTAC
>JACDGQ010000648.1 GCA_013821615.1 Planctomycetota bacterium | reverse complement strand
GGGGCAAGCCGCAGGCGGCGCCCAAGCGGAAAGGCGGCAAGGCCCCCGCGTGACGCCCGCGGCCCCCGCGCCCGCCCACGTCCTGACCCTCAACGGCGGATCCTCGAGCATCAAGTTCGCGGTGTTCGCCTGCGCTGGCGCGGCGACCCGCACCGTCCACGGCAGCATCGCGGGCATCGGTCGGAACCAAGGTGCCTTCACGGTGGCCGGCTCCGAACTCGCCGACGCGCTGGTCCGGACGCTGGCGATTCCAGACCACCAGGAGGCGGTCCGCCTGATGGTGGATTGGATCACGGAGCGCTTCGCCGGCAGCGGGCTCTCGACGGTCGGTCACCGCGTGGTCCACGGGGGGCCCTCGTTCTGGGAACCGCAGCGCATCACCGCGGCGCTGGTCGACGAGCTGCGCCAGCTCAGTCCCGTCGACCCCGAGCATCTGCCGGAGGAGTTCCGGCTCATCGAGGCCATCCAGCGCCGCTTTCCGGACCTGCCCCAGGTCGCCTGCTTCGACACCGCCTTCCACCACGATCTGCCGCGCGTCGCCCGCGCGCTACCCATTCCGCGCCGCTACCAGGCGCAGGGGCTGCGCCGCCGCCGAATACTCAGCTGACCATCGTCGGACATCGGTTCCGGATCGCGGCACGCACGGAATCCCCGGCGCAGCACAAGCCGTTCGATCGCTTCCTGATTTCTCTCGCCAGCGATTTCGGGGCCCAGGCGACCGCCGTCGTTCTGTCGGGTTACGATGGTGACGGATCCGCGGGCTTCGTTGCCATCAAGGCGAGTGGTGGCGTCACCTATGCTCAGGACGGTTCGGCCCAAATCGACCAAATGCCGCAGCATGCCATGGCGACGGGGTGCGTGGACCACGTCTTGAATCCTGGCCAGATCGCCGATCGGATATTGGAGGCGAATTGAAGGTTCCAGGCCGCAGCGACGGACCGGTCGCGTGAGCATGAGCCACGTTAACGATACGGATTTCAGGGTTCTAGTACACGTGCCTGAACGCACACACTCGTGGAGATCCGTTCTGGACTGGTCGCATGTGGTTTCATGCCGAGACCAATGCGCCTTCGACCTTCCGACTGGGATAGACCCTGGCGGAAGAGGTGGTCGCCTGCCTTCTGGGGGCCACGGTCTGCCGGCATCCGTGGGCCTAGTTGCGTATGAATGCCTGAAGAGCGTGGGCAATACGTCTGCTGTCACGGATTTCGATTGGGGCCGATCTTCATTCGCTCCAAGAACTCGCGATTCACCTCGACCATGCTCAAGCCTCGATGGCGCGCATCGTTGAGTCCCGCGGACATTTCACGGACCAGTGTATCGGCGAATGCGGCTGAGTCACAGGCGCGTGGCGACGCAGGGCCGCTGGGCGAAGCTTTGGAAGGAGTGGATCGTGGCTTCATGAATGACAACCTCGTAGAGATTATGAAGGATTCCCTAGTGATCGCCATGAGAAATGCGCGCAATCAGCGGAGCTGAGTTGGTCCCCTGAAGGCGTTCAAAATCCAGTATCGTCACTAATGGTAAGCGTCAAACCATCGTGCCATGACAGGATAGTTTGACGGCGTGCGTTTAACATAGAGGTAACGGGGGCCATGGCCGATATGGAGACAGCATGCACGGCGATCAGCGTCGCCGCAGAGGCGCCGCCCCGTGGCGAACCGGCAAAGAGTGTGCCCACCCCACAATTCATCACGTAGGCAATCAGCCACTGGTCCCGACGACGCTCACGACTTCACTCGCGCAATCAGACCTCAGACCTCAGTGACCGCACTCCCACCGCTGACCGATTCCCAGGGTACTGGTCCAATCGATCGCAGTGCGTCCAGGCTACAGTCGAAGGCCTGGGCACGAACGGCAGGATGGATGTCGACTGGCAGACCATTGCCATGGCAATGGCCATGGAGCAGACGCACGCCGCGTGCAGCTTCTCGCGGTGAGAATGCCGCGGGGTTGTGACGACCGAACCAGTATCGGTCTCCATCGAGGATGCGCACCGCGGAGCAAACCAGTTCGATTCCAGCTTCCCGCATCGCTGTCTTCGAACGGTCATGGTTGCCACGCACCAGGAGGATCCGGCCAGGAACGCTGCGACGTGCAGCGAGTAGGGCGTCCTTCGTGCCGAGGGCAAAATCGCCCAGATGGAGAACCCAGTCGTTCGGCTTCACACGCTCGCACCATGCCGCGATAAGCGCGGCGTCATGGTCCGCTACCGATCCGGCCCAGGTTCGCCTCCACGGGCAGTATTCGAGGATATTGGCATGCCCAAAATGCGTATCGCTGATGACCCACTTCGGGACAGGTACGGTCTGTGGGTGCTCAGATTCGGCCATAAAGGAAACACCGCCGTTTGAGTCCATCTTACGCCGTCTTTCGCTTTTGAAAACCCAAAGCCACGAGGAGCTTCTTGACGCGGCGCTGGATGATTGCGGTCGCGAAGTGAGCGCTTTTTTGGATTCGCCACCTGTACGGTCACCGGGCTTGCATTTGTCTCCATGCTTTAACGCTCAGCGCTCACACGTCCCCCGCATCTTCTAAAAGTGTGCGCTCATCCAAGCCGCTCAGGCCACTCGCTCCCCCACCAGACGAATATTCGTCCGTGTCCAGGCGACGAATATTGGTCGTCAGCCGACCCGTCGACCTGCCACGGCATAGG
>JACDGQ010000647.1 GCA_013821615.1 Planctomycetota bacterium | reverse complement strand
GCGTGGGGGAGGCGTGCCCGCGCGATCAGACGGGCGAGCAGGCGCGTGGGGCCGGGGTGGCCGATGACATCGCCAAGTACCGCGGCCCGCATCATGGATGGGCCTGACGGTCTGCGCCCGACCGCAGGTGTCGGTGCGGAGTGCGGAGTGCGGAGTGCGGAGTGCGGGACGGACACCGTTCCGTGATCATGGGTGCGGCGGGGAACCCACTTATTAGGCGCGGCTCAGGTGCTCGCACGGCACTCCGCACTCCGCACTCCGCACTCCGCACCTCCCCCCTCACACTCTGATCCATGGCAGGATCAGGGATGCGCCAGTTCGCCCGGGACCAGTGGCGTCGCGCTCCAGATCACGGTGTCGTTCGCCAGGAAGCCGCCGAAGCGCTTGCCCTGGTTGGTGTCGACCGGATCGGCGGTGGCGATGACCACGGTCTTCGGCGCGATGTGCGAGACGTCGCCGTCGAGCTGCTTGTAGAGGAACGGCTTGCCGGTGACCGGGCAGCAGAAGCGGTTGACGTAGTTGCGGTCGCGGATGACGTCGTGCTCCCACAGTTCGCCGAAAGTCTTGGGCCAGGTGTTGTTGCGGAAGGCGAAGTCGACGGTGGCCTTGCCGATGAAGCTGAGCAGGAACTCGCACTCGCGCTTGGTCGCGCCGGTGGTCGGTTTCCACGAGGGGCTGTGATAGTCGGACGACCCGAGGTGCTCGAACACCAGGGCGTCGAGCAGGCGCTTGTCCGCGCCCGAGACCACGCCCGGGTGGACCAGGCCCTGCTTGGTCAGCGCGGCGACGTGGCGGTCGGCGATCCAGCCGAGCTGCATGGTGTACGGCGCATCGGGGCTGGGCGCGCCGCCCTGGGCGCGCATCGCGTCGCGGTCGGCGGGCTGGGTCTCGTCCATCTTCGCCAGGGCGAGGTACCAGTCCATGGCACGCGCCTCGTCGCCGTTGCGGCGCAGGCTCTCGGCCACCGCGAGCATGATCTCGGGCAGGTGGCGGCGGCTGAACTCCTCGTTGGCGATGGCCTCCATGAAGCTGGCCGCGGCCGAGCTCTCGAACTTCAGGTAGTCGGTGAAGCGCGCCGCGCGCTCGCGCACCAGTCCGCGCAGCACCTCGCCGTCCTTGGTGTCCTTGAAGCGCTCAGCGAGCTTGTCGAGGATCTTGCGGCACACGAGGGCGTTGCCGTCGCGCAGGGCGAAGCCGAAATAAGCCATGCCGGCGACCAGGTAACCCTCATCGCTGAGCTTGGAGTCCACGAAGATGTCGCGGTAGATCGGCAGCCACTTGGCGAGGGAGAAGTTCTCGCCCTCTTTGATCTTGCGGGTGATCTTGTCGTTGACCTCCTCGTAGCCGCCGGCGAGCGACTGCAGGGTCACGGACAGGTTCATGCGCGCGCGCAGGGCCCACGCGCCGGTGAGGGCGAGCTTGGCCAGCACGGTCGGGCGCGCGCCGCGCTTCTGGTAGCAGGACAGCGCCAAACGGTAGCGCTTCTCGAGTGGGATGTCGTTCTGCGTCATCACGTAGGAACGACGGTCGGGCGGCGGCAGGCCGCGCGCCTTGTTGTTGCGCACCAGGCTGTCGAAGCGGTCGTTGGTGTCGATCTGACGCTCGGTGTTGAATTCCTTGTCGACCCAGGCCTTGAACTCGGGGGTGAGGTCGCCGCGGAAGCGTCCGGTGCGGTCGTCCCATTCGACGATCATGGCGCTGAAGTAGCTGTAGGGGCAGGTCGCGATGTAGAAGTCGTACTCGCAGGCGCCCGAGGACATGCGGCAGCCGTCATCGTCGGTGCCCATGTCCGAAAGCGTGTCGCCGCCGGTCTGGTTGGGCGGCGTGCCGACCGCCGGGAAGGTCTGCGCGTTGACCGGCGAGACCAGGTTGAGGTCCTGGAGCTGGATGGCCGGTGCGACCGGCATGGCCAGCGCCCCGAGCAGCAGCGCGGCGGCGGGCAGACGGAGACGCTCGAACAGGGCGGACAGGGACATCGCTTTCTCCTCAAAACGCAGCCGCCACAGCTTGGAGAGCCGTGGCGGCGGGCCAGGAATACGTCTGTTCAGCGTCGACGGGTGGTTCACCCGGGGACGGTGCGTCGGCGTCAGGCGGAGATCGACACCACTTCGACCACGCTCTGCTCGGCGCGGAAACCGTGGCGGCGGCGCTGGTGCTTGCGACGCTTGTACTTGCCGACGATGCCCTTGGTGCCGCGGATGTGCGACAGGACCTTGATCACGGCCTTGGCGCCGGCCACGAAGGGCGCGCCGACCTTGACCCCGGCGTCATCGGCGATGAGCAGGACGGGCAGGTCGATCGAGGTGCCGACCTCGGCCGCGCTGCGGTCGATGGTGAGGCGGGCGCCGGCGACGGCCTTGTACTGACGGCCACGGTCACTGATCACTGCGTACATGGGAAACACTCCGGAATGGGTCGCCGGCCCGATCAGGGAACGGCAGCTTGGATGGCGATGGCGCGAAGCCTAACGACGACGGCGGCCCCGCGAAGAACGGCGGGCGGGAACACTAGCGTGGGGTCGGTGGGGCGCAAGCTCGGGCACGACCCTGGGCGCGGCAACCGTCACCGGCACGTTCGGGCTGAAGAGCAGGCGGCGCAGCACCAGGGCGTCGTCCCACACGGTCGGCGCCTGGCGCGGGGCCGGGGCGGGGGTGGCC
>JACDGQ010000646.1 GCA_013821615.1 Planctomycetota bacterium | reverse complement strand
GTGAAGCGGTTGGCGGCGTCCAGCGCCGCGCGGTGCACGCGGATGGCGCTGGTCGCGGTGTGCGCGCCGACGTCGTCGCTGCCGTTCTCGGCGAGCGCGGCGCCGGCCTCGAGCGTCACCGACCCGCGCGGGCCGACCACATCCTTCACGAAGCACGCGGCGGTGCTCATCATCGGGCCCCAGCCGGCCTCGTACCAGCCGACCGAGCCGTCGGCGAAGGTCACTTGCAGCTGCCCGTAATTGCAGCGCCCCGGTGGCAGGCTGTCGTCCAGGCGCGCGGCGATGGCGCTCACCCGCAGCGGCCGGCTGCCGGTCATGCGCAGCATCAGGTCGACGTAGTGCACGCCGCAGTCGACCATGGGCGACGACGCGGCCATCAGGTTGCGGTGCACGTCCCACATATGGCCCTGGCTCTGCTGGTTGAGGTTCATGCGCATCACCAGCGGCGTGCCCAGCGCGCGCGCCTCGCTGATGAAGCGCTGCCACGACGGATGGTGCAGCAGGATGTAGCCGACCACCAGCGCACGGTGCGCGGCGCGAGCCGCGGCGATGACCTCTGCGCACGCCGCCACCGTCGGCGCCACCGGCTTCTCGATGAACACGTGGCAGCCCTGGGCGAGCGCGGCCAGCGCGATCTCGGCGTGGGTGTCGGGCCAGGTGCTGATGCACACCGCCTCCGGGCGCAGCTCGGCCAGGGCCCGGCGCCAGTCGTCGTACAGGGCGTGGCCGCCGCCGAGTTCGCGGTCGAGTTCGACCTTGCTGGCGCCGCGCGCGACCAGGCCGCACACCTGGAAGTCCGGATGGCGGTGGTAGGCCTTGGCATGGGAGCGGCCCATGTTGCCGCAGCCGATGACCAGGACGCGTACTGCTGCCGGCATGCCGTGGCTCCCTGGGCGGTCACCCGCTGTGCAGACCTTGCCAGGATGGCGCGGCATGGCAGCGGCGCCTACGCCGCCGAGGGGCCTGGAATCGCGTGCGTGTGAGATGGAACGCTGGGCGACTGCTGGATGGGTCGTCAGCGTTCCCGGAGCCGTGGGTAAACCTCAGCAGGGGATCCGTCCATGTCGCGTGCCACCACCGCAATCTTCCTGCTGCTCGCCCTGGCCGGAGCCGCGTTCCCTCGCGCCCTGGTCGCCGCGGTCGAGGTGCCGCCCGGCTTCGCCCCGCTGTTCAACGGCACCGATCTCAGCGGTTGGTGGGGGCTCGCGACCGAGGACCCGGCTACGTGGCAGGGTCTGCCGCCCGACCAGCTCGCGGCGAAGAAGGCCGCCAGCCGCGCCGACATCCGCAGCCACTGGCGGGTCGACGGCTCCGAACTGGTCAACGACGGCACGGGCCTCTACCTGACCAGCGACGCCGACTTCGGCGATGTCGAACTGCGCCTCGAGTACAAGACCGTCGCCCAGGCCGACAGCGGCGTCTACCTGCGCGGCTGCCCGCAGGTGCAGATCTGGGACACCACCGAGGCCGGCGGCAAATGGAACCTGGGTGCCGACAAGGGTTCGGGCGGGCTGTGGAACAATGCTCCCGGCGCGCCGGGCAAGGATCCGCTGGTCAAGGCCGACAAACCCTTCGGCGAGTGGAACCAGCTGCGCGTGATCATGGTCGGCGAGCGCGTGACGGTGTGGCTCAATGGCCAGCTGACCGTCGACCACGCGCGCCTGGAGAACTACTTCGCTCGTCAGCTGCCGCTGCCGCGCCGCGGACCGATCCAGCTGCAGACCCACGGCGGCGAGATCCGCTGGCGCAACGTCATCGTGCGGCCGCTCGGCGGCGATGAGGCGCTGGCCATCCTGCGCGCGCACGGACCCGAGCGTGCGCTGCACGATGCGCTGCCGGCGGTGTTCAACGGCACGGATTTCACCGGCTGGGCCGGTCCGGTCGAAAACTACGAGATCGTCGACGGCGCCATCCAGTGCAAGCCCGGCAAGGGCGGCACCATCTACACCACCGCGGTCTACGCGGATTTCCGCGCCCACGTCGAGTTCCGTCTGCCGCCCGCGGGCAACAACGGCCTCGCCATCCGCTATCCCGGCGAGGGCGACACCGCCTACGTCGGCATGTGCGAACTGCAGGTGCTGGACAGCGAGGATCCCGGCTACGCCAAGCTCGACGCGCGCCAGTTCCACGGTTCGGCATATGGGCTGGCCGCGGCCAGCCGCGGCTACCTCAACCCGCTCGGGCAGTGGAACTACGAAGAGGTCGCGGTCATCGGCTCGACGATCCGCGTCGAACTGAATGGCACGCGCATCCTCGACACCGACCTCGCGAAGATCCTGCCGCCCTACCTCGACGACAAGCAGCACCCGGGCAAGGAGCGCACCGAGGGCCACTTCGGCTTCGCCGGCCACAACGATCCGGTGGCCTTCCGCAACGTCGCGGTCCAGGCGATCACGCACTGAGCGTGCGCCCGAGGCGAACGCGCCGCGGGAAACCCCTCCACACCAGCCGGCCTCGCCGGTATCCTTTGATCGCATGACCGACCCAACGCCCCCCGCATCCAACCGTCTCGACCGCCGGCAGCTGCTCGGCGCCGGTTCGTTCGCCGCGCTCGGCATGCTGTTCGGCGGCGGCCTGGTGGCGGAGGAGTTCGCGCCCGCCCCGGCGCCCGGCGACGCGGGACCTGCGCAGCCGGTCGGCTGCGCGGTGATCGGCCTGGGCG
>JACDGQ010000645.1 GCA_013821615.1 Planctomycetota bacterium | reverse complement strand
GCTCATGTCCGACCCTTGCGACCGCAGGCAGCCCCGACACGGCGGTCGCTGGAGCCGCAAGGCGGGGCGGGTCCGGCGCCCCGGGGGGCCTGCAGCGCGTCAACGGGCACGGCAGGGAACGCGGGCACGGCGAACTCCCGATGCGCAGGGCCGGACTGACTGGATGGGCGACGCAGCACGGTAACGAATGTCCGACCGGCCTCGGATGGTTCAAGGTGCCGCTTGCGGGCTCCCGCACACCTGCCGGCCCGGGGGTGTCCGTGGCGTGATCGGCGACCCCTTGGCAATGGGCCGCCGGTGCCGTCCGGGTCATCGAGCGTACCAGCCGGACCCCTCACCAGCGCCCACCGGTGCCCCTTGACTTGCGTATGCATGGAGAATGCTACACCGATATAGCATGGTATGCGGTTGGATTCTTGCCGTGCCCGGACACCGGCCGCACCGCTGCGGTCGCCCCCTCGCCGACAGTTCACGGGAGATCACCTGATGCCCATCCCTTCCCGCCGGGCGCCGAGCGCATGCCTGATCGGCCTGGCCGTCGCCTTCATCTTCGGCTGCGGCAGCAACCAGCATCCGGACGCGCCACCAGCGGCGGCACGTGGCGCTGAAAAGGTCCGCATCCTGGGCTTCGTGACCAACCTGCCTGCGGACTTCTGGAATATCGCGCGCGCTGGCGCCGAGCTGGCGATGAAGGAGCTGCCTGGCTACACCCTGGAGTTTCGCATCGGGGACGGCACCGCGGCCAAGCAGAAGGAGATCGTCGAAGACCTGCTGGTGAAGGGCGCGGTCGGCATCGCCATCAGCCCGGTCGATGCTGCGAACCAGACCGCCATGCTCGAAAACGCGGCCGGGAAGACGCTGCTGATCTGCCAGGACAGCGACGCTCCGGCAACCAGGCGCGCCTACTACATCGGCACCGACAATGTCGCGGCCGGGCATGAGGCCGCCGCCCTGGTCAAGGAGGCCCTGCCGAGCGGGGGCGCGATCATGGCCTTCATCAGCAAGAAGGACCAGCAGAACAGCATCGAGCGCTTCCGCGGGCTGAAGGAGGGGCTGGCCGGCAGCAACATCACCATCGTGGACCTGCGCGCAGATGATGGCGACCGCGCGCGCGCGAAGGCCAACGCCGCCGACGCGCTGGTCAGCCATGCGGAGCTGGTGGGCATGATCGGGCTGTCGGGCTATGACGTTCCGGCGATCCTCAGCGCGCTCACCGACGCCGGCAAGCTCGGCACCATCAAGGTGGTGGGTTTCGACGAGGAGGACGCGACCCTCGCCGGCATCGCCGCCGGCAGCGTGCAGGGCACGGTCGTGCAGCAGCCATTCGAGTTCGGATACCAGTCGATGAAGCTGCTCGTACGCCAGCTCGGCGGCGACGCATCGTTCATCCCGGCGGACAAGCACATCTTCATCGCCACCCGCTCGCTCCGCGCCGGTGACGTCGCGGCCTTCGCGGCGCAGCTCAAGAAGCTGCGCGACCAGTGAACGTCGCCGGGGCGCGCCCCGCCCGCGGTACTGATGCACGGCGTCCGCGAGCGTGCCTGCGGCGCCAACCGTCGTGCACGGCAGCAGCGCAGAGCCTCCGATGGTCACGCCTGCCGGGACGGTGGAGGTCGCCTGCGGCCCGCAGGAGGCGATGGCCTGCCGAGGCACGCGCCGCACCACGTCCGGCAACGCACGCGGGGCGGGCTCGTCACGCCTGCGCAGCGGCGTTCCCACGAGGTCCCGTCGTCAGCGCTTGTCCACACGGCAGAGGCGCTCCACAGGCTTCTGCTGGCAGGCGCAGCCGCAGACACCGCCAGGGCGACCACCGCCAGGGCGTCGTCGACCAGGCCGTCCAGCATGGATCGCCACGGAGCTGGGCGAAGCCATCGCTGCCGCAGCCGCTGAGCACCACCTCCCGGGCTTCGGAGCCGCACAGGGCGCCGCTGATCGCCACCAGCACCCCGATGAGCGAGAAGCCGGCATGACGCGCGCAGCGCGTCACTGCAGGTCCATCTGCACCACGTCCTTCAGCCGGCTCTCCGGAGTGACCACGACCTGCACGACGCGACCCCCGCGCACGATGCCCGAGACCACCGTGTCGTGCGCGGCGTGCAGGCGGAAATCCACGTCCCAGGCCTTCGGCCACGCCGGAAAGAGCAGGATCTTGTCGCCGCGCGCCTGCATCAGCATCGACTGCAGGATGATCTGGCCGGCGCCGCCGTTGTCGAGGTCGGGCTCCCAATCGTGCGCGGGCTTCCAGAACCAGCGGAAGCGTTCGCCGCCGTAGTTCATGAAGTTCGCGGCCACCTCCTGCTGCGCGCGCGCGGCCCAGCCCAGGCACGCCGCCTGGATGCCCTGCTGGCCCCAGCAGGTGGTGTCGGCGAAGCGCTTGGCCTCGTAGGTGGCGCGGGCGAGCTCCAGTTCGGGCAGGCCGACCCCGAAGAGGCGGTAGGGATGGACGGCGTACAGTTCAGGGTTCTCGCTGTTCTTGGGTCCATCGAACGACGCGGCGGGCCACAGGATGGGCGTGCCGGTGGGCGAAGCCTGATCAGAGGTGACCGGCACCTTGCCGGCGGCGTCGGTGCGGCCGCGCGGCAGCGGCGGCAGGTCGGTGAGGGTGGTCCGCCAGCGCGCGCGCTGCGCCGACGTGGTCAGCGTCTCCGGCAGCGCCAGGAGGCGCGTCAGC
>JACDGQ010000644.1 GCA_013821615.1 Planctomycetota bacterium | reverse complement strand
GGCATGGACGTAGTGGACCTCGGCACCGAGTTCGGCGTCGCCATCACCGCCGCGCGCCAGGCCGACGTGCAGGTCTTCGAAGGTGTGGTCGAGGTCGGCCGCCCCGGTCCGGCGGAGTCCAGCGACCGCCGCCGCCTCGGCATCGGCCAGGCGGTGCACATCGACGGCGAGCGCGGACTGGTCGAGACCGCCGAGTTCGCGCCCACGGGTTTCGCGCGCGTGATGCCGGGCGAGCTCGAGGACCCCGGCCTGGACCGTGGCCTGGTCGCGTGGTGGACCTTCGCCGAGACCAGCGGCACCGTGGTCCGCGACGCCAGCGGGCACGGGCACTACGGCGAGCTGGTCGGTGCGGGCTTCACCATGGAACGCGCCGGCGTGCCCGGCCGGGTCGGCCGCGCCCTGGCGTTCGACGGGCATTCGACCTTCATCAAGGTCGCGCACAGCGAGGATTTCGAACTGAACGCGCTCAGCATCCAGGCGTGGATCCGCCCCGAGGGATTGCAGGAGGCAGATGCGCAGATCTTCTCGCGCAACCGCTGCTACGGCCTGGGCGTGGGCGGCAACCACTGGTTCAAGTGGTACTTCTGGGACCGCGACGCACTGCTGCCGTGGGATTTCGCCAGTGGGCGCTGGTACCACCTGGTGGCGACCTTCGACGGCGCCCAGCGCGAGTGCTGGATCGACGGCGTCAAACTCGGCAGCCTGGCCAGTAACCCGCCGCCGGCGCGCAGCGGCGAGGTCATGATCGGCACCCTCGGCGCGCGCGACAGCTGCGTCTTCCACGGCGCGATCGACGACCTGCGCATCTACGACCGCGCGCTCGGCTCCGACGAGATCCGCGCCCTCTACCTGCGCGGCGTGCGCCCGCCTGCGCCGTGAAGCCATCTGGCTTGGTCGGGTCCGCCGTTAACCTCGACTCCTGTTCAGCGTATCCTGGATGTGCGGAGCGCTACCCGGCGCCTGGCAGCCCAACCGCCCTCACCGGTGCGAACCCATGACCATGCTTTCCCGTGTCCCGCTCTCCTGGCTCATCGCCGGTGTCGCCGCCGCCGCGCTGCCGGGCGGCGCCGTCCACGGCGCCGACAGCCAGGGCGACGCCGCGACCGCGAAATTCTTCCTCGAGGAGGTGCGTCCGGTCCTGCAGGACAACTGCTTCAAGTGCCATGGCGGCGAGACCAAGATCAAGGGCGGCCTGCGCCTGACCGGGCGCGAAGCGGTGCTGACCGGCGGCGACAACGGTCCGGCCGTCGATCTCAAGGACGCCGAGGCCAGCCTGCTGGTGAAAATGATCCGTTGGACGGACGACGACCACCAGATGCCGCCCAAGGCCAGGATGGACCAGGGCAAGATCGACGTCCTGGTCAAATGGGCGAAGCTCGGCGCACCCTGGAGCGGCGCCGAGGGGCCGTCCGCCGAGGAGCTCGCCGCGGCCGCGAAGAAGGCCGACGCCGAGGCGCGCGCGTACTGGTTCTACCAGCAGCTCACGCCGCCGGCGGTACCCAGGGTCGCCGATGCGCAGTGGGCGGCGTCGCCGCTCGACGCCTTCGTGCGCGCGCGGCTCGACGCCAAGGGCATCAAGCCGGGCGCCGAGGCCGACCGCCGCACGCTGATCCGCCGCGCGACCTACGACCTCACCGGGCTGCCGCCAACGCCGGCCGCGGTCGAGGCCTTCGTCAAGGACGCCGACGCGCAGGCTTACGACAAGCTCATCGACCGCCTGCTCGCCAGCCCGCAGTACGGCGAGAAATGGGGGCGCTACTGGCTCGATCTGGTGCGCTTCGCCGAGACCAACGGTTACGAGCGCGACGGCGAGAAGCCCAACGCCTGGCGTTACCGCGACTACGTGATCAAGGCCTTCAACGACGACAAGCCCTACGACCAGTTCGTGCGCGAGCAGCTCGCCGGCGACCTCTTCGACCAGCCCACCGCCGACTCGATCACCGCCACCGGCTACTTCCGCCTGGGCACCTGGGACGACGAACCCGCCGACCAGGAGCAGAACCAGTTCGACTACTTCGACGGCATCGTCTCGACCACCGCCCAGGGCATGCTCGGCCTGTCGATGGGCTGCGCGCGCTGCCACGACCACAAGAAGGATCCGCTCAGCCAGGAGGACTACTACAAGCTGCTGGCGTTCTTCCACAGCATCAAGCCGCACGCCACCACTGGCGGGAACGTCGAGACCGTGATCGCGCACGACGACAGCCAGCGCGCGGCGTGGGACACCAAGGTCAAGGACCTGCAGGGGCGCCTCGACGCCATCGAGGCCGAGTTCCGCAACCAGGCCGGCGGCGCGGCCGTGCGCGACTTCGAGGAGCTCTCCTACCGCTACTACCGCGGCGCGTTCGAGACCCTGCCGAAGTTCGACGAGCTCAAGCCCGAGAGCGAGGGCAAGCTGCCCGGCGGCCTGATCGACACCGCGCCGACCACGCGCGACAGCGATTTCGGCTTCGTCTACAGCGGGGCGCTGATCGTGCCGCAGGACGGCCACTACACCTTCGTCCTCGATTCCGACGACGGCTCGCGCCTGACCATCGCCGGGCGCGAGGTGCTGCTCTACGACGGCATCCACGGCACTGGTACTCCCCAGCAGGCCGAGGTCACCTTGAAGAAGGGCCGCGTGCCGCTGCGCCTCGACTACTTCCAGCACGTCGGCGGACGCGGCCTGACCC
>JACDGQ010000043.1 GCA_013821615.1 Planctomycetota bacterium | reverse complement strand
ACACGCCGCCGCCTGCGCGGGCACCGGTCGCTGCCGCGGCGCTGGCAGCGGCGCCAGCACCTGGCGCTGTCGAACCTCCGCTGCCGCTCGCGCCTGCGCCCACACCCGGCGTACGTCCGCCGGTGATCGACCGCGAACCGCAGCTCGGCGTGTTCCTGGCGTCGGGGCCGACGGTGACCTTCACGCTGCTGCAGGAGGGCGACGTCGAGGCCGCCGGTCAGCAGTACCGCCTGCCCGCCGGGGCGGTGACGGTGCAAGCCTACGGCGCCGGCCTGCGCATCGCCTCGCTGGGGCGCATCAATCTCGGTCCGCACCTGCAGATCCACGCGCCCGCGGTGGGCAGGCGGGTGTTCGCCGCGACCCTGCAGGCGCCCGATGGCAAGCGCCCGCACCTGGAATTCGCCGGTCAGCCCGAGGTCCACCTCGATTCCGCCAGCCGCAAGGCGGTGCTGGTCGAGCGCATCGGCATGGAGACCTACCTGGCCGGCGTGGTGCCGACCGAGATGAACCCCGGCTGGCCGCTCGAGGCGCTCAAGGCCCAGGCGGTGGTGGCGCGCAGCTACGCCCTGGACCGCTTCCTGCAGAACCGCAACGACGCGTGGCAGCTGCATTGGCACTACACGGTCGACATGGCCTACAGCGGAGTCAAACCGCTCGCCGCGCGCGTCGGCACCGCCCTCGAGCAGACGCGCGGCGACGTGCTGGCGTGGCATGGCCTGCCGGTGCCGACGCTGTTCCACGCCTGCTCTGGCGGGCGCACCGAGAGCGCCGCGCATTTCCGGCCCGATCTCAAGGGTGGTGACAAGCTCACCGACATGACCGTGGTCATGCCCTCGATCGAGGATCCCGCCGCCGAGGCGGGGACCCGCGCCCTGGGCATGCAGGCGACGCATTGGGAATGGCGCGCGACGTTGCCGATGCGCTCGGTCAGTGCGGCGCTGCAGGACTGGGCCGAGGCCCACCCGCGCCAGAACCTGGTCTTCGGCACCGTCGACGCGGTGCGCCCGGCGGCGCGCTTCCCGGACTCCGGCCGCGTTTCCAAGGTCGCCATCCGCCACCGCCTGCGCGGCAAGGAACTGGAGACGCTGATGGATGGCAACGATTTCCGGTTGGCGGTGGGGCCAGGCGTGGTGCGTTCCACCAACTGGCTCTCGTGCACCATCGCCGCGCACGACGGCGGCACCCTGGTCATCGCCGGCCGCGGCTACGGCCACGGCGTCGGCATGTCGCAGGTCAGCGCCTACCAGCTCGCCAAGACTGGCAACGGCGCGGACGACATCCTGCGCCTGTTCTATCCGGTGGCGGCACTGGTGAAGATGTGGCCGTAGGACTTATTGGCCAGATCCGATAGGGGGAGTATGCGGCGTGCGGAGTGCGGAGTGACCGTCTGATCGACGTTCATCGTTTGCGAAGACGATCGCTCATGGGCTGCATCAATGCACCTGAACCGTGGTCATCACGGTCACTTCGCACTTCGCACTCCGCACCTCCCTCCACGCCCCCTGCCATGCAATCCGACGAAGCGATCAAGGGGCGGCGAACACCTCGGTGAAGAAATTCGTCATCGCCAGCCACGAGCGGCGATCGGCCTCGGGGTTGTAGGCCTGGCCCTTGCTGGGATCGGCGCCAACCTTGGTGTTGGTGAAGCTGTGCACGGCCTTGCTGTAGAGCACGACCTGCCAGTCGACCTTGGCGGCGCGCATCTCGGCCTCGAAGGCGGCGACCTCGTCGGGCTTGACGAAGGGGTCGTCGGCGCCATGCAGGACCAGGACCTTGCCGGTGATGTTCCGGGCGTCCTCGGGGGTGGGCGTGGCCAGGCCGCCGTGGAAAGTCGCCACTCCGAGCAGGGGGGCGCCGCTGCGCGCCAGCTCGAGCACGCAGGTGCCGCCGAAGCAGTAGCCGGTGGCGCCGATCTTCTTCGCATCGGCCTTGCCGGTGGCGAGCAGCGCCTTAAGCCCCGCCGCCATGCGGCTCCGCATCAGCGGGCGGTCGCCCTTGTATTTGCCAGCGAGTTTGCCGGCCTCGTCGGCATTCGCCGGGCGCACGCCTTTGCCGTAGACGTCGACGGCCAGCGCGACGTAACCGAGCTTGACCAGGTCGCGGGCGTGACCCTGCGAGTTCTCGGTATTGCCCATCCAGTCGTGCGCGACCAGGATCGCCGGGTGCGGCGTGGTCCAGGCATCATCGCAGACAAGCGTGCCGGAGCAGGTGGTGCCGTCAGCATCGTACTCGAGGGTGTCGCTGGTGATCGCGGCGGAAAGCCGCGCAGCGCACAGGACGAGGGCGGCGATAAGGGGCAGGCGCATGGCGGGACTCCTAGGGCGGAGACCGTGGGCGCCGCGCGCGCGGAGGCAAGTGAAGCCTGGAGTTTATTCGGCGCAGGAGAGGGGGCGGATTGGGAGTGCGGGGTGCGGGGTGCGGGGTGCGGAGTGGCCGCAGTGCCGCGGCGCACCCACTGCTCAGCGACCTTCGTCCACCGAGGCGACGCTGAAAACGCATCGGCCCTCCGCCCGACGGTCACTCCGCACTCCGCACTCCGCACTCCGCACTCGCCATTCCGAACCCTGGTCACACCAGATCCGGCAGCACCCCGTCCTTGCAATGGTCCGCATTGCCGAAGCTGCCGAGGTGGTGGCCGAAGCCATGGGCCAAGGACATCAACAGGCGGTTGTGCGGCACCTTCTCGTACTTGAGCGAGCGTCCCATCTTGAAATCGAGGCCGTTGCCGACCAGCACGAAGGGGATGTCGTCGCGGGTGTGCGAGTTGCCCTTGCCCAGCTCGTTGGTCCACACCACCTGGGTGTTGTCGAGCAGGCTCTGCTTCGTGCCCGGCTCCGGGGTCTCGGCGAGGCGCTTGACCAGGTAGGCGAGTTCGCCGCAGAACCAGGTGTTGATCTTCGTCAGCTGATCCTGGACGTCCTGCTTGGCATCCGGCTCGTGCGACAGGGTGTGGTGCGCCTCGTTGATGCCCAGCCAGGTCATCTTCGCCTGGCCCACCGACTGCGTATACTGCAGGGTCGCGACACGGGCGAAGTCCGCCTGCATGCTCGCGACCAGCAGCTCGATCTGCATGCGGCTGGTCTTGGGCATGTGCTCGTTGTCCTCGCGCACCCCGGCCTCGAGCGTCGGCGGCTGGGCCGTCTGCCGCGTCGAGCCGGAATCCTTGAGCTCCTTCTCGGCCGCACGGACGAAGGTGGCATGCTGGTCGAGCAGAGCGCGGTCCTCGGCGCTGACCTGGCCGCCCACCTTCTTGAAGTCGCCCTGCAGATCATCGAGCACGCTGATCAGCGCAGCGCGGTCCTTCTGCTCGCCGTAGAGCTTGGCGAACATCTGGTACGGATTGCTGATCGGTGCGAGCGGTTGATTCGGCCCGGCGTACGACATGCGCGTCCAGGTGTCGGCCCGCTCGGAGACCTGCACGCCGAACTCCAGCGAACCGAAGCGCGTGCGCGTCGCCGGCTCCGCCTGCAGGAATTTCGCGATCTCCTGATCGATGGAGATGCCGCGCGACCAGCCCGCCGGCGTGTCCGAGCCGCCCTGGATGTTGCCCGGGAACAGCTCGATGCCGGTGAGCAGGCAGCCCATGCCGCGCATATGGCCGTCGCCGTCGCCTTTGATCTTGTTGCACACGCCGTGCAGCATCAGCGTACGCGCGCGGAATTCCTCGAGCGGGCGCAGGCTCTCTTTGAAGGTGAACTCCTTGCCCACCGCGTCCGGCCAGAAGGTGCCGGGAACCACGCCATTGGGGCTGAACATCACCACCAGGCGCTGTTTCCGGCGCGGCTTGCCGGCACCCCCCGGTTCGCCCGCGAAGGCCAGACTGGGCAGATTGAGGATGAACGGCAGCAGCGCGGCCCGCGCGCCGAGATCGCGCAGGAACTGGCGGCGGCTGTGGCGACGAGGGCGGGAAGCGTTGATCATGGGCTGGTCGCCTTGGATGCGGTCGGGGGGATCATCGCCGAGCTGACGGCAAGCTCGACGAGCAGCGCACGGATGCTGCAGGCGTGGTCGACGAAGTAGCGGCGCAGGCGCTCCTTCTCGGTGGGGCCATAAGCCAGGATCGGCTGCTTGACCACGTCCTTGAACAGGCGCTCGACGAAGGCGCCCTGGGCCTCTTCGCTGGTGGCGAGGAAGGCGCCGAGATCACGGGCATCATGGAATTCCACCAGCTCGCCATCCATGCGCCGGTACGAGCCGCTGGTATCCAGCGGCTTGCCGAGCTCGTCCTGGCGGAAGCGGCCGACGGCGTCGAAGTTCTCCATCGTGAACCCGAGCGGATTGATCATGTCATGGCAGGTCATGCACATCGCCGGCTTGGTCTGCCTGCCGATGCGCTCGCGCGTGGTCATGTCGGGATGCAGCGCCGGGCTCTCTGGAGTGATGGAGTCCGGGGGCGAGCGCAGGCGGCGGCCGAGCATGCTGCGGCTGATGAACACCCCGCGATGGATCGGCGAGCTGGTCGCGCTGTACGAGAAGCCGGCCATCATCAGCGGATGGGTCAGCAGCCCGGCGCGCGGCTGCTTGCCCAGCGCGACCATCTGGAACGGCGCGTCCTCCGGCAGCTCGACGCCGTAGAATTTCGCGAGGCGGCCATTGAGCGGGATGGTCTCCGAGACCATCAGGCGGCGGTAGTCGGACGTGGCGTCCCAGGTCACCTCATCCAGAAACAGGTCGAGCGAGGTGCGCAGGTCGGCGACCAGGACATCGTCGAAGCCGGCGAAGCGCCCGGCCTCCTTGGCAAGGCCACGGAGATTGTCGAGCTTGAGCCAGCGATGGTAGAACTGGCGCAGCTTGGTGTGGGCGCGCGGGTCCTTGAGCATGCGCTCGACCTCCGCCGCCATGCCGGCGCGATTGGCGAGGCGGCCGCCCTTGGCCGCCTCGAGCAGCTTGGGGTCGGGCAGGGAGTCCCACAGCGCGAAGGAGAGCCGCGAAGCGACCGCGTAGGGATCGCGCCCATCCGCATCCGCGCCCGGGAACAGGAAGCGCGGGGATTTGAGCACCAGGATCAGCGACTTCAGCAGCGCGGTCTCGGTGCTGGCGTCGCCAGCGAAGTGGCGGTCGACGAAGTACCGGTTCTGCTCGTCGTCCAGCGGGCGACGGAAGGCGCGCTCCGCGAAGCGGTGCAGGAAGGCGACCAGGCGCGGCCTGGCGTCGCCGGCATCGGCGCGCACGCCGGCGACCTGTTCCAGGTGGTCATGCACATAGCCGGCGACCTCGAACGCGGCCTGGGTCGTCGCCTCGTCCCACGACTTCGACACCGAGTTGCCGCGCTCGTAGCCGAGACTGGTGTCGTCGGGCGGGAATGGCGTCTTCAGCACCAGCCACTGGGCGCCGCCGCCGGGCGACAGCAGGCGCGTCGGGACGATCTCCTCGGCGCCGTGCGGGGGCTTCCACTTGAGCACCGCACTGACCACGGATTCCTTCTTCTCCTTGGCGATCTCGACGCGCAGGTGGTAGGTGCGCCCCGCCAAAAGGGCGATGGTTGCGACATGGCGCGAATCCTCGCCCGAGCGCACCCACGCGTCGATGAGCGGCCGCTTGCGATCGTTGACCCATACCCGCGCGCCGTTGGCGGTGTCGAGGATGATATCGTAATCACCGGTCTCGGCGGCGGCCAGCGAGCCGCTCCAGCGGATGGCATACTCATCCTTGTCGATCTTATCCGAGGGCTTCTGCGCGGTGAAGCTCACCTGCAAGGTGGGTTCGGTGCGCTCCAAAACGCGCTTTTCCGTGCTGAAGCCGCGCCCGTCATTGAAATACTCGGCGTGCAGGCCGCGCACCTCGCTGGGTTCCGAATCGCCATGGAACGAGGCGATCAGGTCGGCGACGCAGATGCGGTACTGGCTGGCGGTCAGGCGCGCCAGCTCGACGCGCGGCGCGTTGGTGCGCAACTGCGCCTCGGATGAGTAGAAGGCATTGAAGATGAACTGCGCGACCTGCTTGGCGTCCTCGCCGACGCAGGTGCCGGGCTTCTCGTCCGGCATGCGCTTCTCGATGTAGCGCGCCAGCGACGCCAACGAGCGATCGCCCACCAGGGGCTCGGCATACTTGTCGCGCACGCCTTGGCCCTGCTCGCCATGGCAGGAGGCGCAGCGGTCGTGGTAGATGCGCTTTCCGGAGGTGTCCTCGACCCCGTGGGCGCGGCCCGCGGCCGTGGCCAGCAGGCCGCTGGCGACAAGGGCGGCACCCAGGACGCGGAGACCGAGCGGCGCAGTCCGATCGAAGCGGCGGAAACGTCGGAGGCGGGCTGGCATGGATCGTCCCTGTTGGATCCACAGCTCGAGAGCACGGAGTGCCGAAGGCATCCGCATGATCATACCCGATGGAGGGCACAATGTTGCCGCGAATCGCGCAGCGGTTCCACTGCCGCCCGGATGCGGCGGAAGCGCCTGCAGGCGTGCGCTACGGAGGTGCGCTCAAGCGCCGGCATCGTGCGCGCCTCGCCCCGGGATCGCCGAGTTGCACTCGGCATGAAAGCGCTTCCGGCCGAGTACAACTCGGCGATCCCAGGGAGGGTGCGACCACGTCTCCGGGGGGCATCACCGGCAACCAGCGGCTTCCGGATCGAGCTCATGCCCTGGAAACGGGGCTTCAGGGCAGATCGTGACCCACCGACGGACGCCCCGAACGCGCCCTCCGCCGTCCGTCCTCACCGCACTCGGCGCGCCTCACGCGTCCGCATACGCCTCCATCCCCGCGCACGAGCACACCAGGTTGCGGTCGCCGAAGGCGCTGTCGATGCGCCCGACGGTCGGCCAGAACTTGCGCTCGCGCGTCCACGGCGCGGGGAAGGCTGCGGCCTCGCGACCGTACGGGTGGGTCCACTGGTCAGCGATCACGGCGCCAGCGGTGTGCGGGGCGTTCTTCAGCAGGTTGTCGGTGCGGTGCGCGCGCCCGGCGGCGATCTCGGCGATCTCGCCGTGGATGCTGATCATCGCCGTGCAGAAGCGCTCGAGTTCGGGCAGCGACTCGCTCTCGGTCGGCTCGATCATCAAGGTGCCGACCACCGGGAAGGACAGGGTCGGGGCGTGGAAGCCGTAATCCATGAGGCGCTTGGCCACGTCCTCGGCCTCGACGCCGGCGGCCTTGAAGGGGCGCAGGTCGATGATGCACTCGTGCGCCACCAGCCCACCCGGACCGCTGTACAGCACCGGATAGTACGGCGCCAGGCGCTTGGCGATGTAGTTGGCGTTCAGGATGGCGATGCGCGTCGCCGCGGTCAGGCCGTCCGGGCCCATCATCGCGATGTAGACCCACGAGATCAGCAGGATGCTGGCGCTGCCCCAGGGCGCCGCCGAGACCGCACCGAGCAGGGTCTCGCGGCCAAGGTCGACGACCGCGTGCGCGGGCAGGAACGGCGCGAGGTGCGCGGCCACGCCGATCGGGCCCATGCCCGGCCCGCCACCGCCGTGCGGGATGCAGAAGGTCTTGTGCAGGTTGAGATGGCAGACGTCGGCGCCGATGGTGCCCGGGCTGGTCAGCCCGACCTGGGCGTTCATGTTGGCGCCGTCCATGTAGACCTGCCCGCCGTGCGCGTGGACGATGCGGCAGATCTCGACGATGCCGGCCTCGAAGACGCCGTGCGTCGACGGATAAGTGACCATCAGGCAGGCGAGGTCGGCGGCGTGCTTCTCCGCCTTGGCCGCGAGGTCGGCGAGATCGATGTTGCCCTGCGCGTCGCAGGCCACCGCCACCACGTCCAGCCCGGCCATGGTCGCGGTCGCCGGGTTGGTGCCGTGCGCCGAGGTCGGGATCAGGCAGATGTGCCGCTTGCCCTGGCCGCGGCTCTCGTGCCAGCGGCGAATGACGAGCAGGCCGGCGTACTCGCCCTGCGAGCCGGCGTTCGGCTGCAGCGACACCGCGGCGAAGCCGGTGATCTCGGCCAGCCAGCCCTCGAGCTGGCGGAACATCTCCTGGTAGCCGGTGGTCTGGTCGAGGGGCGCGAAGGGGTGCAGACGCGCGAACGCCGGCCACGACACCGGCATCATCTCGCTGGTGGCGTTGAGTTTCATGGTGCACGAGCCGAGCGGGATCATCGAGTGGCACAGCGACAGGTCGCGGCCCTCGAGGGTGCGCAGATAGCGCAGCATCGCGGTCTCGCTGTGGTGGCGGTTGAACACCGCCGCGGCCAGGAAGGGTGTGGTCCGCGCCAGCGACGAGTGCGCGATCTCCGGCGCGCCGCGCATGGCGGCGAGGTCCGCGACGGCGAATGCCGTCGGGCGGTCGCCGTTGAACACCTGCAGCAGCTCGAGCACGTCCTCCGGGGTGGTGGTCTCGTCGAGGGCGATGGTCAGGTAGACCTCCTTCCACACGCGCAGGTTGATGCCGTGCACGGCGGCGGTGCGCAGGACCTGCGCCATCGCCTCGCCCGGTTCGACGCACACGGTGTCGAAGAACGGCGCGGATCCCACCGGCATGCCGATGCGCGCCAGGCCGTTGCTGAGCGCGCGCGCCAGGGTGTGGACGCGCTCCGCGATGGCGCGCAGGCCGGCGGGGCCGTGGTAGACGGCGTAGAGTGCCGCCATGTTGGCGAGCAGCGCCTGCGCGGTGCAGATGTTGCTGGTCGCCTTCTCGCGGCGGATGTGCTGCTCGCGCGTCTGCAGCGCGAGGCGCAGCGCCGGGTGGCCATGCACGTCCCTGGACACGCCGACCAGGCGCCCCGGCATCTGCCTCTTGAACTCGTCCCGGGTCGCGAAGAAGGCGGCGTGCGGGCCGCCGTAGCCGAGCGGCACGCCGAAGCGCTGGCTGTTGCCGACCACGATGTCGGCGCCGAACTCGCCGGGCGGCACCAGCAGGGTCAGCGCGAGCAGATCGCAGGCCACGATGACCAGGGCGCCCGCCGCGTGCGCGCGCTCGACCACGCCGCGCAGGTCGCGGATCGCGCCGTCGCTGCACGGATACTGGAGGAGGATGGCGAAGACCTCCGGGCCGATCGCGTGATCGACCTGCGACATGCGCACGCCGATGCCCAGCGGCCGGGCGCGCGTGGCGATGACGTCGAGGGTCTGCGGATGGGTGTCCTCGGTGACGACGATGAGATTGCGCTCGGGCGTGGCGCGCAGGCTGTGCGCCATGGTCATGGCCTCGGCCGCGGCGGTGGCCTCGTCGAGCACCGAGGCGTTGGCGATGGCCATGCCGGTGAGGTCGGTGATCACCGTCTGGAAATTGAGCAGGCACTCCAGGCGGCCCTGCGCGATCTCCGCCTGGTATGGGGTGTACTGGGTGTACCAGCCCGGGTTCTCGAGCACATTGCGCTGGATCACCGGCGGCGTGATGCAATCGGCGTAGCCCATGCCGAGGTAGCTGCGGCAGATGCGGTTCTGCGCGGCCAGCAGCTGCAGGTCGGCGAGCGCGCGACGCTCGTCGCGTGCCGACGGCAGACGTAGCGGTGCGGTGCGGCGGATGCCCGCCGGCACGGCCGCGTCGATCAGCGCGTCGAGGTCGGCGTAACCGAGTTCCTTCAGCATCGCCGCGACCTGCGCCACGTCGGGCCCGATGTGGCGGTCGACGAAGCGGTCGGGGTGGGCGAGGCCGGGGCTGGCGTGGCGGGAATTCTGGGCGGCGGTCATGGGCAGGTCCAACCGGGATCGGGAACCGTCACGCCGCCCCCGGGATTTCCGGCGCCGTGATGGTCCCTGTCCTGCGGCCTGAGAGCGTGACTCCGTCGGCGCCGGCCAAACCGGTCTTTCCAGGGTGCCGTCAAAGCGAGGTCCTTCGGCCTGAGAGCGTTACTCCTTCGGCATCCCGGTCCCGGGCGCGTGCCCGGCTGGGACTTCTCCCTCGCCTATCATCCGGCACGCCGACTCTCGGGCACCGGCATCCTGGTCAAGTGGTGCCCGGCGCCACCATCCGCGTGTGTCTCCGCCCGGTCACGGCCCCCACTCTTGCCGCGCCCATGCCCGCGCCGACCCTGCCGGCGATGCAGGAATTCGTCCTCGATGATCTCGCGGCCACGCGGCGCCTGGCCCAGGAGCTCGCGGCCGCCGTGCAGCCCGGCGACCTGCTGCTGCTCGATGGACCGCTCGGCGCGGGCAAGACCGCCCTGGTGCGCTTCCTGGTCGAGGCCCTGGGTGGGGATCCTGCCCAGGTCGCCAGCCCGACCTTCACCCTGCTCCACCAGTACGCCGCGCGCCTGCCGGTCATCCACGTCGATGCCTACCGCCTCGCCGGAGCGGGCGACCTCGCCGGACTCGGCTTCGACGAGCTCAGCGAGGGGGCGCTGGGCGTGATCGAGTGGGCGGAGCGGGTGGCATGCGCATTCCCTGCTGAGGTCTGCTGGTCGGTGAACCTCGCGCACGCTGGCGAGGACCGCCGCCGGGTGCGACTCGCAACGCCTCTCCGCTTGCGGGGTAAGTGGTTGCACGTGCCAGACGAGGGCTGAACGTCACTAGACCCGCCGGCTCCGGAGCGCGCGCATGACCGACCCGCAAGGGACTCCGCCCCAACCATCCCTGGCCCCGGAGATCCCGGTGACCGCGGCGCCCGCCGCCTTGCCGCCTGAGGGCTCGGCCCCGGTGGCGGGAACGCCGCCTGCAGCGGCCGGCGCGAACGCGGTGGAGGGGGGACCAGCCGTCGCGAGCGTGGCCCCGGCCGCACCCGCAGCGACAGCAGGGATCGCTGAGGCGACCGCGTCCGTCAGCGCAGACGCCGTGGGCGCCGTCCTGGCCACCGTCGTGCTGGCAGCGCCGTCGACCGACCCGGCCCCAACCCTGGCCGCTGGCACGGTAACCCACCTGCCGACCGTCGACGGCGGCGATCCGCTGGTGAAGGACTACATCCAGCGCTTCCGCCCGACCTGCGCCTTCCACACCCTGGCGTGGCTGTGGATCAGCCTCGGCGCGATCGGCGCCTTGGCCGGCGCCCTGGTCGCCAACTGGATAGCCCAGCACCATTTCCACCGCCTCCCCGAAGCCCTGGTCGGCTCGCGCAAGGCGCTCTCGCTGCTGGTCAACCAGCTGGTCGGCGACTGCCCGGTGTCGCTCGCCGGCATGGCGGTCGGTGCGGTGGTGGTCAGCACCCTCGGCGTGCTGTTCAACCGCAAGCGCGAACCGCACGGCCAGGAGCCGCTGTTCGGCGGCGTGCTGATCGCGGTGCTCTACCTGTTCCTCAAGGATGCGGTGCTGTGCCTCAGCGTGCTCGCCGCGGTCATCACCCTGGTCTACGCCGCGGCCATCGCCTTCCGCCTGCTCGCGCTCGCCGCCGGCGGCCACCGCGGGCTGCGCAGCGAGGTGCTCAGCGAGCCCGCGGGCGGCTGGCCGCTCTACACCGTGCTGGTGCCGCTCTACAAAGAGCGCAACGTCGCGCGCAACATCCTGGTCGCGCTCGCCAAGCTCGACTATCCGCGCGACCGCCTGGATGTGAAGTTCCTGCTCGAGGCCGATGATCCCGACACCCTGAACGCCCTGGTCGCTGCCGGCGTCCCGCCCTGGGCCGAGGTCCTGGTGGTGCCGCAGGGCCAGCCCAAGACCAAGCCGCGCGCCTGCAACCACGGCCTGCTGCGCGCGCGCGGCGACTACCTGGTGATCTTCGACGCCGAGGACCGGCCGGAGCCCGACCAGCTCAAGCAGGCGGTGATCGCCTTCCAGAACATCGACGTCCAGGTCGCCTGCCTGCAGGCCCAGCTCGCCTACCACAACCACCGCCAGAACATGCTGACGCGCTGGTTCGCGCTCGAATACAACGTCTGGTTCCGCCGCTACCTCGCCGGCCTGGTCGTGCTCGGCGTGCCGATCCCGCTGGGCGGCACCAGCAACCACTTCCGCACCGGCATCCTGCGCACCATCGGCGGCTGGGACCCGTTCAACGTCACCGAGGACTGCGACCTGGGCGTGCGCCTGTACATGGCCGGTTACACCACGCGCACCCTCGACAGCACCACCTGGGAGGAGGCCAACAGCCGCGTCGGCAACTGGATCCGCCAGCGCAGCCGCTGGCTGAAGGGCTATCTGATCACCCACCTGGTGTGGGGGCGCCGACCGTTGCACCTGATCGTCGGACTCGGCCCGTGGGGGGCCTTCGGCTTCATCATGTCGGTGTTCTGCGTCTCGGGGCTGGCGGTGCTCAACCTTGCGCTGTGGTCGATCCTGCTGGTCTACGCGGTGCTGCTGGGCATCGACCTGGCGCACGGCCACCAGCTCGCGGAGCTGATCGCCACGCGCCCGGGCGGCGACGTCTTCCCGCGCCTGAGCTGGCAGATGGTCTTCCACGGCCGCAACGAGGACCCGCAGTGGGCGCTGCTCTCGCAGGTGCTCGCCGTCGCCTCGCTGTGCCTGATGGCCGGCAACCTCGCCTTCATCCTGATCAATGGCCTGGCCGGGCGCCGCCCCGGACAGCGCGGTCTGTGGTGGGCGGTGCTGCTCAGCCCGCTCTACTGGGTGCTGATCAGCATCGCCGCGTGGAAGGGCTTCTGGCAGATGCTGGTCAAGCCGCACTACTGGGAGAAGACCGTGCACGGGCTGGACCACGACGAGGGCTGAGCCCGTCACCCCGGCCTGGGCTGTGGAAGGTTGGCGACCGGGACGGGCCATGCAGGCGGACCCGGGCGCCCCGCGGGCAGCGGAATCCGCACGTTCGCAGCCGGACCTGGAGACGTTTACCCGCCAGCCCCGCGCGCAGGGTATCCTCCGGTCAGGCAGGTGCTGCCGGGAACACCATGGACATCGCCATCCATCTGGCGCCAGATCGGCTCACGGCGGTCCTCGACCTGCCGGCTGGGCAGTTCGTCGATGCGCTCACCCTCAAGGCCCAGGTCGCCCGGCACGGCATCGTCTACGGCCTCGATTGTGAGGCGGTGGTTGCCGCCACCCAGATGATGGCTGCCGACCGGCACCTGGTCCTGGCCCGCGGACTCGCCCCGCAACCCGGGCAGGCGGCCGTGCTCGAAGCGGTCGGCGTGCCGGGGATGGTGGTGGCCGGGAC
>JACDGQ010000643.1 GCA_013821615.1 Planctomycetota bacterium | reverse complement strand
GTCCTCGCCGAGGCCATCGCCGCCGGCGGCTCGACGATCAGCGATTTCCGCGCCGCCAGCGGCCAGGACGGCTATTTCCAGCACAATTTCCAGGTCTACGGCCGGGCCGGAACACCCTGCCCGGTGTGCGCGATGACCCTGTCGGGAGGTGTCGTGGGTGGCCGGGGGACGACGTGGTGCGGGGGGTGTCAGAAGTGAACGCTGACAGCCAGGAAGCTGACGGCTGGCGGCTGACGGCTGACGGCTCGGAACGCGAAGTTGGATAGCGGGTTCCAGGCACCCAGGTCGGTCAGGAGTCTCCAGGATGCACAGGGGACCACGGTCTAGAAGCTGTCAGCTGTCAGCTGTCAGCCGTCAGCCGCCAGCCTGTCACCGCATCATTCCCTATCCCCTGCACCTTTCTCTGCTACCCGCTTGACACTGCGACTTTGGGCGGAAGATCCCGCACCCGCACCTGGAGCAGGTCATGCACCTCAAGATTCGCAGAAGTTCCACCAAGCAGCGCAAGATGAACGGCTTCCGTCGCAAGATGAAGACGAAGGCCGGCCGTCAGATCGTCAACCGCCAGCGCCGTCGCGCGTCGGGCAAAGGCAAGAAGCGCTGATTCCTGCCGGCCCCTCGGGCCGGGAGATCGCCTTGCTGCGCACCCTCGCCTACCAGGCGAGGGTGCTTCCGTTTCCAGGGGCCTGCCCGCATCCCAGGTCAGTCTGAGAGGGAGCTGACAGGAGGCGGGGAGACGCGGAGATCGGAGGAGGAGAGCTGGCACGGACTCCGTGCTGCCCGTTCCCGCGCGGAGGACGCCTGCTCCGCGTCGTTCCATCGTTCCGTAGTCCTCATCCGGTCTCTGTGCCTCCGCGTCTCCTGTTCTATCTCTCCGGTCCAGGTTCTCTGCCGTCCACTGCCGGCGGCACCGCGGGTTTCGTCAGCACCGGCTTGGGCGCCGGCGGCTCGGGCCGCAGCGGCCCATTGAAGCGGCACGATACGGCCAGCCCATCGCGCAACCAGGCCTCCACGCAGTCGACGGCTTTCGCTACCATGGCCTGGGCATCGGGCTGCTCGTCGGGCGCGAAGCCGCCCAGCACGAAGCCGACCTGGTCCTGGCCGGGGCGCGGACGGCCGATGCCCATTCTCAGGCGTGGGTAGAGCGGCCCGAGCTTGGCTTCGATGTCGCGCAGTCCGTTGTGGCCACCAGCGCTGCCGTCCGGGCGCAGGCGCAGGTGGCCCAGGGCGAGGTTGAGATCGTCGACCACCACCAGCAGATCGCTGATCGGCAGCTTGTAGAATGCGAGCGCGGCCTGCGCCACGCCGCCGCTGAGATTGACGTAGCAGCGCGGCTTCAGCAGCAGCGCCTTGCCGCCGCCGAGCGCGGGCGGCACGGCCCATTCGCAGACGTCCGCGTTCCAGTCCTTGCGCCAGGCCGTCAGGCCATGGCGCTGCGCCAGGGCATCGACCACCAGGAAGCCGCAGTTGTGGCGCGTGCCGACGTATTCGCGTCCGGGATTGCCAATGCCGAGGATGATGCGCATGGCGCGCATGCTGACGCCCCGCCTGGCAAAGCCAAACGTGCGCTGGCCGCGGTGCGTATCCACGCGTCGGCGTGCGGCTGTCCCACGCGCCCAGCACCCGCCCGTTTTGGCTTGTCCCCCTCCAGCCGTCCGGCTATCCACAATGACCTTCCAGGAGCCCGCCATGCGCCCAGCCATGACCTCAGCCTTCGCCCTCTTCTGCGCGCTCTGCCTGGGTGGTGGCGGCACGCTGCAGGCGCTCGACGTCGGCCAGGACGCGCCGCCGCTGACCTCGGTCACCTGGGTCAAGGGCGCGGCGGTGGCGCCGACCGGAAAGATCACCGTGGTCGAATTCTGGGCGACCTGGTGCGGACCGTGCAAGCAGTCCATACCGCACCTCACCCAGCTGCAGAAGCAGTACGGCGAGCAGGTGCGCATCATCGGCCTGAGCGACGAGGACGAGCCGACCGTCAAGCCCTTCGTCGCCGAGATGGGTGACAAGATGGCCTACCGCGTCGGCCTCGCCGACAAGGCCACGCACGACGCCTACATGGCCGGTCGCGACGGCATCCCGCAGGCCTTCCTGATCGGCGCCGACGGCAAGGTGGTGTGGGCCGGCCATCCCATGACCATGGGACCGGTGCTGGCGCAGGTCGTTGCCGGCACTTTCGATGCCGGCAAGCAGGGCAAGGTCGCCGCGCTCGAGGAGGAGCTCAAGAAGCTGCTCGGCGGCCGCCAGCCGCAGATCGACAAGGCGGTCGGGGTCATCGACCAGATCCTCGCCCTCGACGCGGTCAACGGCCAGGCCCTGCACATGCGCCTCGCCATCGCCAACTACACCAAGAATCCGGCGATGGTGCGCGATACCCTGATGAAGATCCCGCTCGCCCAACTCGACGCCGCGACTGCCGACGACCTGGTCGCCGAGCGCCTGGGCGACGACATCCTGGTGCAGCGCAACCTCGACCTCGCCCTCGCCTTCAGTGACCGTGCCCTGCAGGTCGAACCGGCGAATGCCGCGGTCTTCGCCACGCGCGCCCGGCTGTTCGCCACGCTCGGACTGATCGACGAGGCGCTCGCGCTCGCGCAGAAGGGTGTCGCGCTCGCGCCCGGAGACACCGCACTTGCCGGAGACGTCTCGTACTACCGCGACCTGAAGACCCTGCGCG
>JACDGQ010000642.1 GCA_013821615.1 Planctomycetota bacterium | reverse complement strand
GCGGTGCACTGCTCTTCGAGGATGAGGACCAGCAGGCGTCCCTGCCCATCCCGGTGGGCGCCGGGCGCTTCGACGAGCACGTCATCGCGCTCGCCGAGGACCTTCCCGAGCCCTCCGCACCGGAACCCCCCGTCCTGACCGCGCCGCCACTGGACGCAGCGACGCTGCAAGCGCCCGCGTCGGCGCTGCCGCTCGCGGCCGGCGCGATGCCGACCGTGCTCGCGCCGGGGCGGGCGACCATCGCCGATGGCTACCGCGCCCTGGGGCCGGAGATGACGCGCGCCGCGGAATCACTCTATACCCAGCTCGCCAGCTCGGTGGCGTGGTTCAAGACCCAGCTCCACCTCAGCTCGCTGAGCGTGACGCGGGTCTACCTGACCGGCGGCGGCGCCAGCCTCGAGGGCCTCGAGGGCTACCTTGGCCGGCGCTTCAATCTGCCGGTGCAGCGCCTCGACCCGTTCGCCACGCTGCCCGGCGATCTGCCGGAGCACGGCCACGAGTTCGCCACCGCGCTCGGCCTGGCGCTGTGCGCGGCCGACGCGCCGGGCGCGATCGGCATCGACCTGATGCCCGAGAGCATCGTGCGGCAGCGCCTGTGGAGCACGCGCCTGATCTGGCCCTACGTGGCCGCGGCCAGCCTGCTGCTGGCGGGCGTGCTCTACGCGTGGGCGTTGATCAGCGAGCAGCGCGCCAACCGCGAGAACTCCGAGGCATTCGCCGCCTACCAGCAGGACTACGACCAGCTCAAGGCCCGCCTCGACGCCCTCGACCTGGAAAAGGAGGACCTTTCCCAGGACCTGCGCGCCATCGCCGGGCGGCTCTACGCCGGACGCGACCTGCTCAATACCGTGCGCGCCCTCAAGGAGCTCACCAAGCAGTCCCCCGACCTGTGGGTCACCCGCGTCGAGACCCTCGATGTCGGCACCGACGCCGAGGTCCGCGATCCGGCCGCCCCCACCACCGGCCCCCAGCGCCTGCGCGGCGCCGGCGCCGCGGCCGCCTCGGCACGCAAGGACACCGCCATCGATCGCGGCGCGGTCGACGTGCACGGACTGGTGAAGTTCGACAAGAACCACACCGACGTCGAGCTGGCCGAATTCTTCGCCACGTACAAGGATGCGCTCGGCTCGTGGCGCCCGGAACCGGACGGCCCGCAGCTGTTCCGCGATTCCCGTGTGATCGAGATCGGCGTGCAGCACGAAGAGGCGGTGGTCGGCGCCAAGCCGACCCGGCGTACGCGGCCGAAGACCGCGATCGTCGACGGCCGCGTGCCGTTCACCATCCGCCTGTTCTTCCAGGCCACCCAGCTCGACCAGATCTCGACCGCGCAGCCGCTGCCCGGGGGCGCCCATGCTCCCTGACATCACCCAGGATCTCAAGCGCGCGTGGCTGGTCTTCGCCGGCGCGGTGATGGTGGTGCTGATCGCGGTGTGGATCATCAGCGACGGCGGCGAAGCGGCGCTCCAGGCCAAGGCGGCCGAGGGCACCTGGGGCGACCACAAGGGCCCGGTCGACCTGCGCAAGCGCGTCGAACTGCAGCGCGACGCGAATCAGCACCTGCGCGACACCATCGAGAGCCTGAAGAAGGCCTCTGGCTTCGCCATCGACGCCAAGCGCTTCGGCATCCCGGCGACGGAGAAGCAGCCCGGCCTGCTCTTCCGCAACCGCGAGATCGAGGTGCGCCAGGCGCTGCGCCAGAAGGCCCAGCCGCAGAGCGTGCAGTACGACGAGAACGTCGGTTTCCCCGACGAGACGGTGGTGCCGCCGGACAGCGAGGCGCCCTATCTGATGACCATGCTGCAGCTCACCGAGCGGGTGGTGAACATCGTGCTGTCGAGCGAGCACGCGCCGGTCGAGACCTTCGAGATCCACCACTTCCCGGTGGTCGAGACCGGCCCGGTCACGCGGCCGGCGCTGCTGCGCGAATATCCGCTCGAACTCCGGGTACGCGGCAGCCTGCACGACCTGATGTGGATCCAGCACGCGCTCAGCCTGAGCGAAGAGAACGGCGCCCACACCTACCCGCTCATCCTGCAGAGCTGGGAGATCGTCAGCGAGAACACCAAGCCGAAGGACAGCATCAACCAGCTCGACGCGGTTTTCCGCGTCGCCGGCATGCAGTTCCTGACCCCTGAGGAGCGCGACCACGATCCGCGTGCGCCCGCGGGGCGCGCGCCCGTGGGCGGGCACGCCCCGTCGCCGGCCCCGGCTACATCCTCCAACAACACCGCGAGGCCCTGAGATGAGCCTGCGCATCGCTCCCGAACGCCCGGTCGCCGTCGCCGCGCTCGCCCTGCTCGGACTGGCCGCGGGCTACTGGCTGCTCTCCGGCGTCGCCGCGATCGATCCCGGCCTGCCCTCGTACAAGGCCGGCGCGGTGGTCCGCCTCGAGGCCGCGGTGCCGCAGATCGCCGCGTTCGAGAAGTTCCACGTCAACGTCGACAACCCCTTCGTGCCGCTCCAGGATCGTATCGTCGAAGGCGACAAGATCCGCGGTGTGCGCGCGCCGCGGCCCATCCCGGTGGCCCAGCAGCCGGCGCCAACCCCGCGCATCCCGCCGCGCACACCCGCCATACCCATCGAACCCGCGCGACCCGCCTGGGCCCCGCCGCGCGTGACCGCGCTGCCCGCCAACGCCCCCGAGTGCGTCGGCCTGCTCGCGCCCGACGGCAAG
>JACDGQ010000641.1 GCA_013821615.1 Planctomycetota bacterium | reverse complement strand
GGCGGAGGCGGGCCCGTGGTCGAGACGGCGCCGCTGCCCTCGGGGGCGCAGTTCCTGAACGTGATCGAGTCCGTGTTCAGCGGCATGGCCCGCGCGGTCATCCACAACAGCGACTACAGGACGGTAGACGCGGCGAAGGCGGCGATCGACCGCCACTTCGAGGAGCGCAACGAGCACTTCGCCCAGCATCCCAGGCGGGCTGGTCGGAAGATTTGGGGCAAGGAGCGAGAGGTGGCCACCTTCTCCGAGGCGAACAACTGCAAGGATCCTCGCTACCGCTGAGGTGCACTTCGGGGACGTATGGCGTTGGTGCATAAATCCGGCCGAATCTCAACAATATCAATCGTCTAGCTAAAGTGCGCACATCGGAGAAATCGAGTAATTTCAGTGAGTTAGCCTATTTATGCACCAACGCCCCTGCGCTCCACGCTCAAGTTGGACACCTCGAATCGCCAAGTAGCTGACTGGATTGCGAAATCCGGGAAATTCAGGGTCGCGTGGCACTACGCCGCGGTCTGCCGCGGCGCTTCGGTGAGGCGGGCGGCTCGGTGCTGGCCCGCGGCGGCGGAGTGGCCTGGATCCGCGGCGGCAGGGCGATGCCGGCGGCCTGCAGCAGGGCGGCGGCACAACCGTCGGCCTGGGTGCGCACGGTCCAGGTCTTGCCGTCTTGCTCGATCGTGGCCTGCTGCAGCCGATCGAGGTCGCGCAGCACATCGCCCCACTCCGGGCGGAACCCTGCCTTGCGGCAGCGCTCGTCCAGCTCCTTGCGCAGGATCAGGGCCAGGAACGAGCAGAACACGTGGCCGCGGATGGCGGCGTCCGATGAATGATAGATCGGCCGCGTGCGCATGAGCGCCTTGGCCGAGCGGAAAAGCTGCTCCACCAAGATCAAATCGCGGTATCTGAGGACGGTCTGCAAGGGCGTGAGGCGGGCGTTGGTGCGCAGCACGAAGACGCCGTCGTAGCGCGCCTCGTCGGCCAGCTTGCCGGGGTCGATCTCGAAGGCGCGCTGGTCTGTCGTGGTGCGCAGGTAGCGCCGATAGGCGGAGTTGCCGATCAGCGCCTTGTCGCCGCGCTTGAGCTGCTGGTCCAGCGCCTCGATGATCGCGCGGCGGTCGGCGGCGTCCTTGGCCGCCTCGGCCTCGTTGCGGCAGACGACGTAGCGTCGGCCCTCGACCTTCACCTCCTTGACGAAGAGCTGGGTCTCTTCGCCCCCGGCACGCGGGACACAGAGCGGCGTGAAGGGCCGGCTGTCCGCGAGCACGACGCAGCGCACGAGCGCGTCCGTGCGCTCGCGCGCGCCGAGCACATACTCCAGGCCGCGCTCCTCCAGGGCGGCGATGGTGGCGGCCGAGATCATGCCGCGGTCGGCCACGACGCAGACTCGGCCGATGCTGAAGCGGCTGCGCAGGCGATCGATGACGGGAATGAGGACCCGCACGTCCGCCGTGTTACCCGGCCACATCTCTGAGCAGACCGGGCGGCCGTCGGCGTCGATCACGACACCCACGATCATCTGCATCAGGTCGGGCCGGTGATCCTTGGAGTAGCCGCGCTCGCCCAGGCTCTCCCCGCCAGCCCCGGTGAAACTCAGGGACGTGGTGTCCAGGAACACGACGGAGAGCTCGGCGAACAGGTCGCGCCGTCTCTCGAACAGCTGCTCCTCGACGAGGTCCTTGACCGTGCGCGGGGCGAACGGCGTGGCGCCGGCCTGCTGCTCGGCCGGCAGCTCCTCGCCCAGCCAGGCCATGGCGCGGTAGAGGTGATGCAGCGCCAGCCCGTCCACGTCGGGGACGTCATAGTCAGCCAGCCACTTCTCGCAGGCCCGGTCCGAGCCGGACACCATGAGCCGGTGCAGCACCGTGGCAAACACGGCACGCTCGACCGCGAACTCGAAGCCGCGCCCCGCAAGCAAGCCGTCGATCACCGCCCGGCAGCCAGTCTCCTCCCACAGCCGCCCGAACAGCAGCGGGGCGCCGACCCGCTTGGCGAGCACGTTCGGTCCGTCGAGGTCGGCCTGCAGGGTGGAGAGCAGCAGGACCTGCTCGCAGTGGCGCGCGCCTGAGGCGAGTAAGGCGGCCAAGGCACCGCGGGCGGCGAGCTCGTCGGCGCGGCCGAGGGTGGCGACGACCTTCTGTCGCACCGCGCCGTCGTCGCGTCGGTTCTCCACGATCTGCAGGTAGCTGCGCGGCCCGGACTGCTTGACACGGAAGAACATGGCGGGCGCCCCCTTCAGGGCACCACGATAGACTGGAAACGTCGCGCCATAAAAGCAGAAAATGCCCTCAGACGTGGCACTACATTTCTGTCCGGGTCAGCGCCGCAGCACGGAAAAGTCCAATGAAATCAGGGTGCCGTCCGCGACAGGCCCGCCGTCACTGTCCAAGTCCAGCCAAGCGCTGGATCGTTGAGCGGTCCATCGCCTGGCTCAACCGCTGCCGCAGGCTGGCCAAGGATTGGGAGTGCCTCAACCGCTCCGGCCTGGCGTTCCTGCGCTGGGCCTCTGTTCGGCTCATGGTCAGAAAACTCTGCCAAGCTAGTCAATGATCCCGGATGGACACTTAGATTCATGGTCCAGGCGATGCGATGTGCTACGATATCCGGGTAGAGCGTGAAGGCTCGGTCGTTCAGAACGATCAACATGCCAGCAGCGTGTGGTATGTTGAATATTAACT
>JACDGQ010000640.1 GCA_013821615.1 Planctomycetota bacterium | reverse complement strand
CCTCTGCCAGGAGACCGGCGCGCAGCGCGCGCTGGTGCCGCACTTCACCATGCGCGACGGCATGCTCGCCGACCTGCTGCCGGGCTCGCACGGCGCGCACTACCTGGATGCGTCGGACCTGCTCGCCGAGGCGCGCCAGCTGGTCTCGCGCTATGGCGGCAACCTGCCCTACGCGCAGAGCACGGCCGGGCTGGCGGTGCAGATCTTCGACCAGACCACGACCCTGCACCACCTCGGCGAGCGCGAGCGCACGCTGCTCGAGTTCTCGGCGCTGGTGCACGACATCGGCTCGTTCATCAACGTGCGCAACCGCCACAAGCACACCATGTACATCATCCAGAGCGCGGACATCGCCGGGTTGACCGCGCTGGAGAAGGACCTGGTCGCGAACATCGCACGTTACCACCGCAAAAGCCCGCCCGAGCCGCACCACCAGGAATTCCAGTCGCTGCCGCGGCGCGGCCGCGTGGTGGTCAGCTACCTGGCGGCGATCCTGCGCCTGGCCTACGCGCTCGACGTCGAGCGCACCCAGCGCATCGCGCGCCTGCGCTGCGAGGTGCGCGGCGAGGACTTCCTGATCCACGTCGACCGCCGCCAGGTCGCGCTCGAACGCTGGGCGGTGGAAGGCAAGTCGAACCTGTTCGAGGAAGTCTTCGGTTTCACCGTGCTGGTGGTCCCGCGCGAAGACGCCTGAGCTCTCGCTTTCGCCCTCGTCCGCCGCCGGAAACGCCATGACCACCGACAAGCACAAGCACAAGCACGCCGCTCACGCCCGCCCCCCGGCGCCGACCGCGCGTTTCCGCGCCACCACCACCTCGGCGCCCGCGGCGGTCGAGCACGCGGTGCCGGCGCGCGAACGCTACACCCACCGCGAGCTGTCCTGGCTGGCCTTCAACCGCCGCGTGCTGGAGGAGGCCCAGGACGAGGCCACGCCGCTGCTCGAGCGGCTCAAGTTCCTCGCCATCGTCAGCTCCAACCTCGACGAGTTCGTGATGGTGCGCGCCGCCGAATTGCACGCCCAGGCGCACGGCCGCGAGAGCGACGGCGACGAGGCGCGCACCGCCATCGCCAAGGTGCTGTTCAGCGAGGTGCGCGCCGGCATGCGCCGCCTGGTCGAGGACCAGTACCGCTGCTGGCGCGAGCAGGTCGCCCCGGCGCTCGCCGCGCAAGGCGTGGTGCTGGTCGGCCCGGACGCCTGGCAGCCGGTCGAGCGCGAGTCGCTGCGCACGCACTTCCGCAATCAGCTCGAGCCGGTGCTGACGCCGCTGGGCGTCGACCCGACCAAGCCCTTCCCGGTGGTCGCCAACCGCGGGCTCAACGTCGCCGTGCAGCTCGAGCCCGAGGACGGCGGCCAGGCGCGCAGCGCGCTGGTCGCGGTGCCCGGCGGTGGACGACTGGTCGCGCTCGGCGGCGCTCCCGGGCGCTTCGCCCTGGCCGAGGACGTGGTGCTGACTTTCCTCGACAGCCTGTTCCCGGGCTATCGCATCCTTGGCCGCTCGCTGTTCCGCGCCACCCGCGACGGCGCCCTCGAGATCGACGAGGACCAGGCCATCGACATGCTCAGCGAGATCGAGCAGGAGCTGTCGAGCCGCGATCGCAGCCACGTGGTGCGCCTCGAGGTGCCGGCGGCCGGCGACCAGGGGCTGCGCGCGTGGCTGAGCGGCGCCATGGATCTCGATCCAGCCGACATCGAGCCGGTCGACGGGCCGCTCGACATGACGGTGTTCTTCGCGCTCGGCGACCGCGTCGAGCGCGCCGACCTGCGCGACCAGCCCTTCACCGCCGCCGCGCATCCCGGCGAGTGGGACGATCCCTTCACGCGCATCCGCAGCGCCGAAACCCTCATCCACCACCCCTTCCAGACCTTCCAGCGCATCGTCGAGCTGGTCGAGAAGGCGGCGGCCGACGAGCGCGTGCTGGCCATCAAGCAGACCCTCTACCGGGTCTCGGGCAACTCGCCGATCGCGCGCGCGCTGGTACGCGCGGCCAAGGCCGGCAAGCAGGTGACGGTGCTGATCGAGCTGATGGCGCGCTTCGACGAGGCCACCAACATCCGCTGGGCCAAGGCCCTGCAGGAGGCCGGTGCGCACGTGGTCTACGGCCTGGTCGGCCTCAAGGTGCACGCCAAGCTGCTGATGATCATCCGCAAGGACGAGGACGGCCTGCGCCGCTACGTCCACCTCGGTACCGGCAACTACAACGACAAGACCGCGCGGCTCTACACCGACATCAGCTACCTGACCTGCAACGAGGCGGTCGGTCGCGACGTCGCGGCGCTGTTCAACATGCTCACCGGCTACAGCCAGCCGCCCGAGTGGGAGCGCCTGGCGGTGGCGCCGCTGACCCTGCGTGCGCGCATGGTCGAGTGGATCCGCCGCGAGGCCGAGCACGCGCGCCTCGGTCGGGGCGGCCGCATCATCGCCAAGTTCAACAGCCTGGTCGACGAAGGGATCTGCGACGAGCTCTACGCCGCCAGCCAGGCGGGTGCGCAAATCGATCTGATCGTGCGCGGCATGTGCATCCTGCGCCCCGGCGTGCCTGGGCTGTCCGGCACCATCCGCGTGCGTTCGCTGGTCGGGCGGCTGCTCGAACACAGCCGCATCTACTACTTCGCCAATCACGGCGAGCCGGTGATCGGCATCTCGTCGGCGGATTGGATGACGCGCAACCTCGACC
>JACDGQ010000639.1 GCA_013821615.1 Planctomycetota bacterium | reverse complement strand
GCCAGGAGCTGTCCGGCACCATCACCGTCGAGGGGTCGGGGTCGCTGACCCAGATCACGCGCCTGATCGGGCGCAAGTTCAGCGAGCAGCATCCCAAGGTCAGGGTTGCCACCGTCACCAGCCATACCGAGCACGGCGTGCAGCGCCTGGTCGCCGGCAAGGCGGCCCTGGCCAGCGCCTCGCGCCCGATCCGCGATGCGGAATTGGCAACCGCGCAGCGCGGCGGCATCGGCGTGGTCGAGCTGACCGTGGCATTCTCAGGGCTGGCGGTGGTGGTGGCGAAGAGCAACGAGTTCGCCCAGGACATCACCACCGAGGAGCTGCGCCTGATCTGGGAGGACCGCAGCCGCATCAAACTGTGGAGCGATTTGCGCGGCAACTGGCCTGCGGAACCGATCCTGCTGATCGGCCAGGACCTCGACTCGGACAGCTACGGCTTCTTCACCGAGACCATCCTCGGCAAGGGTCGGCGCGGGCGCCGCGACGTCGCCAGCGAGGCCGACACCGACGCGCTCATCGAGAGCGTGGCCGCCAGCCCCTACGCGCTCAGCTATGTCGACCTCGAGGTCTTCAGCACCCGGCCGTCGACCGACCGCCTGCGCGCGCTGCCGGTCGACAACGGCACCGGGGCGGTCGCGCCCACCGCGGATACGGTGCGCTCCGGCGACTACGCGCCGCTGTCGCGCCCGCTCATCCTCTACGTCGCCAAGGGCGCGACCCAGCGCCCCGAGGTCACCGCCTTCGTGGATTTCTACCTGGCCAACGGGAAGCAGGCCGCCGCCGGCCAGGGGGTGGTGCCGCTCTCGGACACCCTGTACCGGCTTGAAGGCTACCGCTTCCAGCGCCAGATCACCGGCACCGTCTACTGAGCCCGCTGTCGCCATCACCGTTTCCCGGAGCCCATCCCATGCTCAGCCCCGCCGCCAGCCCGCTCACCCAGGACACCGACTACGACCACAGCCGGCGCCGGCTCTTCACCACCCTCGCGCTCAACGCGGTGTTCAACATCGCCGCGGTGGGCGTGGTGTTCTACACGGTCTACGACCAGCGCTTCAACGCGCGCACCATCGACGTCGCCGGGCGCGAGAGCACGCTGTCGCAGAGCATGACGCTGCAGGCCCTGGCACTGTCGCGCGTGCACGGCGCCGAGACCAGCGAGGTCAGTGCGGACCTGCGCCGCAGCGTCGCAGATTTCCAGGCCGGCCTCGAAGCTCTGGACGCGGGCAGCGCCGAGCTCGGCGTGCGCCGGGCCGCCTCGGCCGAGGTGCGCCTGCGCCTCGCCCAGCTGCGCGAGCTGTGGCAGCCGTTCCACGACGCCATCGAAGTGGCCATCGCCAGCCCCAAGGCGACCTCGCCGGAGTACCTGATCGCGGTGCAGTACCTGCGCTCGCAGAGCGACGATCTGCTCGAAGCAGGCAACCGCGTGGTCCAGCAGCTCAACGCCGAGGCCGGCGCCGACACCACGCGCATGATCGCGCTGGTCGCCGCCGCCCTGGCCATCAATCTCATTCTCGCCGGCCTGGTCGGCGGGTTGGCGCGCACCATCGGCAACGCCCTGGGCAACGCTCTGGCGCTCAAGCGCCGCATCGAGTCGGACAACGCTGAGCTGCAGGCCGGCATCGTGCGCATCCTCGATGCGGTGGCGCGCGCCGCCGACGGCGACTTCACCGTGCGCGCTCCGGTCACCGAAGGCGCCCTCGGTAACATCGCCGACGCCTTCAACCAGATGATGGAGTCGATCGGAGAGCTGGTGAAGGAGATCAGCGGCCTGGCCGGCCGGGTCAACAGCTCGATGGTGGTGATCTCCGACCACTCGCGCGAGATGGTGGCGGGCGCCACCGAACAGGCCGACCGCCTGGGCGACACCAGCGAGCTCCTCAAGGCCATCAACCTGAGCATCGCCAAGGTCTCCGAGGACGCGACCATCGCGGCCTCGGCCGCGAAGCGCACCCAGGAGTCGGCGCACTCCGGCTCGGATTCCGTGCAAAACGTGGTGCACGGCATGGACGTGCTGCGCGCCAACGTGCAGGCCGGCGCGAAGAAGGTGAAGGTGCTCGGCGACCGCAGCATGGAAATCACCGCGATCGTCGGCACCATCGCCAAGATCGCCGAGCAGACCAACATGCTCGCGCTCAACGCCGCCATCGAGGCGGCGCGCGCCGGCGAACACGGGCGCGGCTTCAGTGTGGTCGCCGAGCAGGTGCGCCTTCTCGCGGAGCGCGCCGCGGCCGCCACCCAGGAGATCGAGAAGCTGGTCAAGACCATCCAGATCGAAACGAACGAATCGGTGCAGGCCATCGAGCAGCAGACCCAGGTGGTGGAGGAAGAGGCCGGGGTGGTGGCCAGGGCGGGCGACGCGCTGGTGCAGATCCAGGAGGTCTCGACCCAGTCCGCCGAACTGGTCACCGACATCAGCCAGGTCGCGCGCCGGCAGGTCGAGTCCGCCAACCAGGCGGTGCGCACCGTGGAGCAGGTCGGCGAGATCGCGCGCCGCACGATGAACGGCGCGCAGCGCTCGCTGGGCGTCACCGACGAGCTCACCGGCCTGTCGAAGGCGCTGCTCGGCACGCTCGGCCGCTTCAAGCTCTGAACCACCACCTCACGGCGGTCCCATGGACAAGTTCTCCCTCGATGATGCGCGCGAGACCTTCGCGGCCGACATCGGCGCGGCGCTGGGC
>JACDGQ010000042.1 GCA_013821615.1 Planctomycetota bacterium | reverse complement strand
CCCCCGCTGGGTCCGGCTGCTGCGCTGGTGGTTCGCCGGCCTGTTCGGCCGTGGTCAGCGGCTCGCCGGCCTGCGCCTGGTGGTCGCCGGCCTCGGGGTGGGCCTCTGCATCGGCTGGCTGACGGGCAAGAACGTGCGCATCGTGAACGTCGCCGAGCTGGCCCTGCCGCGGCCGGTGGTGCCGGCGGCGCCGGGTACGCACTGGGCCAAGGTCCTCACCACCGGCTATTGCCCGTGCACGCTGTGCTGCGGGCCCTTCGCCACCGGCGTCACCAGCATCGGCCATGACGTGCGCAAACTGCCCTTCGGCATCGCCGCGGCTCCGGCCATGCTGCCCTACCGGCTGTGGCTCGACGTCCCGGGCTATGGCCGCGCCGAGATCGACGACACCGGCGGAGCGATGCGTCAGGACGCCGGAAAGGGGGTCATCCATCTCGACCTGCGCTTCGTAACCCATGCCGAGGCGCTGCGCTGGGGACGCCGCTCCATGTACCTCGCCCTGCCCGACAGGCTGCCCTTCGCCCAGGTCACCCCACCCCCTGGGCCGCCCGCTGTGCCCAGCCCCAGCGTTCCGGCCGCAACCCCGCTCCCCGGACAGGATCGGCATTGACCGGCGTCCCGGGGTATGGTCGTCCGTCCGTGGACCATCCCTGGACCCGACCCCACACCGGGGTTGGCGGGATCCGGCCCGCGCCTATCCTGCCCGCCCAGCCCTGAGGTGCCCGCCATGTCACTGCGCCACGCCCTGCCGCTCGCCTGCACGCTGCTTGCCGCGTTGTCCGCCGTCCACGCGGAAGACAGCTACGAGAAGCCCAAGAATCCTGCGGGCCCGCCCATGCTCGGCGTGGAAATGACCCCGGTGCCGACCTCCGTCCAGGAGAAAGAGGGCCTGCAACCCGGCCAGGGCGTGCTGGTGCAGAGCATCTTCAACGACACCGCCGCGCAGAGCATGCACCTGCAGCCCGGAGACGTGGTCCTGGCCATCAATGGGCAGACCATCGGCAGCATGACCGACCTGCGCAACGAGGTCGGCCTCAACCAGCCCGGCGATCCCATCGACGTCACCTATCAGCGCAGCGGCCAGCAGTTCCTGGCCAGCGGCATCATCAAACCCTGGCCGAGCAACATCCCGCGCGAGCCCATCGATCCGGCCATGGAGAAGCAGTTCCAGGACTGGCAGCAGCACCGCCTGGAGCGCAGCCAGGATGAGATCACCGACCTGCAGAAGCAGGCCGACACCCTCGCCCACGGCGCCGCCGCCCAGGCCGCCGCCGATCAGGGCGCCTTCGGCGGCCTGCGTCTGGCCGGCCCGCAGAAGGAGGAGCTGGCCGCCAAGGGCTGGCACTTCACCTACCGCTACCATCCCGCCTTCGCCCCGGCCAACCCCGCGGCCGCCACGGTTGCCGAAGCCCCGGTCTTCGACGACGGCCAGACCACCGCCACCTTGCTGCCGCCCTGGCATTTCGACTGGCGCGTCGGCGCCGCGGCCAAAGAACCCCGTACGCCCCGCCACGTGAAGGATCCGATCTGATGCGCCGCGCCTTTCCCGTCCTGTCCGCGACTCTCGCCCTGCTTGCCCTGCTCGTGCCAGGGGCGGCGCTGCGGGCGGCCGACGCCACCCCGCCGGCCCCAGCCACCACTACGCCGCTGCCCGGCCCGGACCGCACCCCGCGCCCGGTCTTCGGCATCGTGCCCGACGACAACGCCTCGATCTTCGACGCTACCGGGCTGGCCGTGCAGGCGGTCAACCCCGGCAGCACCGCCGCGTCGTTCGGCGTCCTCGCCGGCGACGTCATCAAGACCTTCAATGGCCAGGCCATCACCACCCAGGCCGACCTCGCCGGCATGCTCGGCAAGCTCAAGGTCGGCGACACCGTGACGGTCGAGATCGCGCGCAAGACCGGGGACAAGGTCGAGCGCAAGAGCATGTCCGGCCCGTTGCGTCCGGCGCTGTCCGCGCCCAGCCTGGGGGCGCAGATCGCCAAGGTGCGCGAGGCCATCGAGCGCACCGACGCCGCGCTCAAGGAGGGCGCCGCCAAGAAGCAGATCTCCCTCGCCGAGATGCTGCGCCAGCTCAAGGACATCGAGGAGGCCATGCCCGCTGCGGTGGCCGAGTTCAAGAAGCAGTATCCGAACGGCGATTTCACCATCTCGATCAAGATCGACATCGTCAGCGACAAGACCAGCAAGCAGCCGGTCGAGGTCGGCAACCAGGCGGGCGCCGACCTCAAGGGCGACAAGCCCGCCGAGCCCAAGAAGCCCTGACGGGCGCCGCCGGTGAGCGCGCCCATCCCCGCCGCGGGTCCACCCCCGCTTGCGGGCCTGCCGGCCTGGTGGGGCGGCCTGCGCGCGGGCGCGGTGTGCTACGACGCCGGGCGCTTCTGGCACGCCCATGAGGCCTGGGAAGAGGTCTGGCATCGCCACCGCGCCCTCGACCGCCACTACTTCAAGGGCCTCATCCAGTTCACCGCCGCCTGCCACCACCTGACGCGTGCGCGCTGGAGCGCGGCGCGCCGGCTGCTCGAGCTCGGACCGGCCCATCTGATCGCCAACCGCCCGCATGCGTGGCCGGTCGACACCGCGCACCTGCTGGTGGTCGCCGCGGTGCTGGCCGCGGCCATCGACAGGGGCAGGCATCCGCGCCCGCCGGCGCTGCACCTGACGCGCATGATCGACCATCGCCAGGGGGAGCACCAGGAGGGCCGCTTGGTGATGGATGCATCTTTGACGACTGACTGAGCAGGACTCCAAACAGTTTCCGTTGCCGCAGCACGTCACACCCCAACACCCCTGGCATCCACGCAGGCTCAGGTCCTGTGCGACCTTGCGACGAGGGGGTAAGGAGTCCGTCAACCCGACAGGCGCCAATACCCTGTCGAGGGGCGGGCGTTGCAAGATCTTCCCGGCTGCAAGGTGCAACCTTGCAATCACAGGGACGCGGGTGATACATCACCTCCGTTCGCTGCAGCCGGATCCCCATGCCACCCCGTCCCACCCATCCGCGAGCCGCCCGGCGGCAGTCGTCAACCCACGCCGCGCTGCGTGCGCGCGCTGCTCTCACGCTTATCGAGATCGCGTTCTCGCTGGTGATCCTGGTCTTCGGGGTGGTCAGCGTGATGCTGCTCTTCCCGGCCGGCCTGAAGGCGCAGCAGCTGGCGCGCTTCCAGCTCTACGCCTGCGCCAAGGCGCAGGAGATGATCGACAGTTTCAACTCCAGCCACAACGCCAACCCCGCGATCGACACCGAGGCCTTCGCTCCGTGGGAGGTCCCCGTCGGCCGCCGCACCCAGGCCTGGGATCTCGAGGAGCGCCTGTCTTCGAACAGCTTCGGCATGTTGCCGCTGCCGCTCGACATCGCCAAGCGCCTCGACTCCGACGGCGACGAGATCCAGCGCCTCCTCGCCGACGGCGGCTACATCTACTACTCGCAGCCGCTCGCGACCACGAATCTCCAGGAGAGCAGCCTGCAGATCACCCCGGCCAACGAGGCCCAACGCCTGGTGTGCGCGGTGAGCGGCTACGCTCAGAACAACGCGCTGCACATCTTCCCGTGGAAGAACTGGCCGTACGTGACGCCCTACCCGTCGCCGCCGATCCATGGGCTGCATTATCCGGATTTCCTGCAGCCCAAGGTCGCCAGCGGCGCCACCCCGACGACCTTCCGCTTCACCGACCCCACGAGCTCCACGTCGCCAGACTACACGCGCATCGACGGCCGGCGCGCCTCCTACTGTTGGGAGGAGACCATCGATCCGGACATCCAGAAGGTCTTCAGCTGGAACGAGCGCGGTATCTGGTACGGCTATCTTCCCTACAGCTGCGGCCAGCGCGCCGCCAACGGCAGCGCCATCGATCCGGCCAGCCCGGACCAGAGCCCGGTCAGCGACACACCGACGCCGGTGACGCCCAGCTGGGACGGCGCGGTGCGCTACTTCGAGGCTGCAGTGTGGTACTGCAAACAGAAGGGTCTGCGACCCGAATTCTACAACCCGCCGCCGGAGGTCCTGGCCACCTACAACCCCGCGACCAGCGCGGTCGCGGTCTCCCCGGACTATCCCTTCGAGAGCGGGACCGCGCCCCAGGACCGCTGGGCGCAGGTGCAGGCGATGCGCTATCTCGCGCACGCCGCGACCTGCCTGACGCGTTGGTATGGCTCCGCCCAGCTGGGGGCGGACCGTGCGCCGTACGACATCTGCACGGGCGTCTCGATCCCGACCTCGAGCAGCCCCGCGAACAGCGATCCGCGCCAGGTCAAGCTCACCTACGCCTACACCGTGGGCATCAACATCCCGAACTTCACGCTGGATGGTCAGCAGGGTCCGTGGGCGTTCGATGGCACCCAGACCGCGGATCCCACCGCAGCCCAGCCGCCCCCCGTGGTGCCCGATCACACTACGCCGGTGACCGGCAACCAGTTCTCGCGCCTGACCCACCACCACATCCTCTACTACCATGAGCGCTGCCTGCGCCTGATCATGGCCTTCGCGGCGGCCAATCCCTACGACTGGGGCGCGCCGCGGCCGCTGCAGCGCAGCATCATGACCGACTACCCGCTGATCGAATCCGACCTGTTTTCCGCGCCGCTCAGCGGCCAGCTCTACAATACCCCGGGGATCACCTGCGCGCAGTGGCAGCCGATCCCCGCCCAGCGCATCACCCATTTCGGGCGGGGGTTCATGTTCCCCGGGTACGCCGCGCCGGGTGCGCCCTACGACGCCAACCTGCCGATCCCGGAGAATAGCCACTACGACGTGGGCGGCGCCTACCTCGCCGCCCGCATCGACCCGTTCTGGGGCGATCCCGCGCACTTTACGCTGACGGCGCCCTTCCAGCCGCTTGAGCGCTGCCGCGAACTGGTCTTCTGGATGGTCGACTGGCAGTCATACGAGGATTTCGAGACCGCCTCCAGCGCGCCGGTCGATGCGTCGCGCTATCCTTTCGCGGCGCCCCTGCTCGGCGCATCGATGGCCCAGCGCATGTCCTACGCCGACAACGGCCACGAGGGTGGTCACGATTTCGGCACCGGCCACCCGATCGGCACGGAGTTCCGCGACGAGCAGCTCTACGCTTTCCGCAATCCGGAGAAGGTGCTGCTCTTCAAGGAGGACGTCACCGGGCTCGAAACCGGCAGTGACGTCAGCGGCAGGATGGTGATCAATGAGAACGGTCCCGACCAGGGCACCGGCACCCAGCAGATGCAGATCTTCAGCGGCCGCTTCGGCGCCGACCGCAACTTCAACAAGCGGCTCGACCGCGGGCCGATCCCGCGCTCGGTACGACTGCGCGCGATCCCCGTCGGCCGCTTCCTGTTCTACGACCCCCGTGTCCCGGCGATGATCCATTGAGTCCGCCATGAACCGCACCCGCTCGCACCATCTCCGCGCCGCCTTCACGCTCATCGAGATCATGATCGCCACTGGCCTTGGCGTGGGCATCATCGGCGTCTCGTTCGCGGCCTTCCGCGTCGCCTCCCAGGCCGCCACGGTCGCCAACCGCCTGTCGCTGGAAAATGCCCTGATGCGCGCGGGCTATGCGCGAGCGCAGGAGGAGCTCGACTTCTGGCAGGGTTACGACGACGCCCTGGACCCCGCCCAGGAGCAGTTGCGGAGCGCGCAAAGCGGCAGCGGGCGGGGCGCGCACGGTCTGATGTTCGCTCCGATGGCGCAGATGCTGCCGGCGGGCGGGGCGCTCGAAGACGCGGTCGGCTGGGATCCGCAGGGCTGGCTGCCGCACGATCCACGCACCTGGTACCGCGGCAACATGGCCGAAAAGGTCGACAGTCTACTGATCTTCGGCCGCTACGCGATTTTCGCCAGCGCGGACGACGTCGCGCCGCAGCTCTATGCCGATCAGCCGCCGGCGCCCCCCGCGACGGCGACAGTGTTCCAGTACCAGACCTATGCCGTCGCCGCCGTCCCCCACCACTGGCACGACCGCCAGCTGCGCGATTTCCTGGCCAACACCGGCTTCTTCCTGCTCGGCGAGTACCTGCCACCGAACAGCATTTATTCCTTCATGCGCAGCTACGATGGCGCGAGCGGCGATAGCCTGGCGCATACCAACCTGGGCGGGATCCCGCTGCTCAGCATCCAGCCCGGCGGGACCGACAGCTTCTGCAACACGGACGGCAACCAGCGTGATGCTCGCGGCAAGTATCGCGAGACCTACCGCACGACCTGGGCCGCGCTGCCGGCCAACAGCCCCCTGCAGGTGCAGACCACCGATCCGGCGTTCATCTCCAAGGCCTTCGCCGAGCGCTGGGGCAGCCACCGCCGCTACTACGAGACCGGGTACGGCAGCACGCCCAACACCATGGCCGAGTTCGTGCGGGTGACGACCATCGTCGCCCCGCTGCTCGACCGCGCGCCGGCGCACTGGCCGCGCGTCCAGGTTTCGGTCAACCGCTTCATCGGCAATGCGCGCTGCACTACCCTGTTCCGCCTCGACCTGGCCAATCCGCTGACCGGCAGCGTCTTCGAACTGAGCTTCACCGGTTTCGGCACGACCCTGCGCGGCGCACGGCAGCAGCGCTTCTTCGACCCGACCGACACCAGTTCCCCCGACGATCCCGCCCGCCGCCGTGGCTGGGCGCGCTGGGACAACGATGGCAGCCTGCCCGATACCAACCTCGACACGCCCAGGCTCTGATGACGCGAGACCTGCGGACGCGCCGTGGCGCGGTGCTCATCCTGGTGGCCGGCATCGCGGCCCTGTTGCTGAGCATCTCGCTGGCCTTCCTCACGCGCATGCGCAGCGACGCCGAGGAGTCGCTGCTGGCGATGCGCGAGACCCAGGCGCGGCTGATGCTCAGCGCGGCCTGCAACTACGTCCTCGAGGCCTCGCGACTGGGCTGGGAGACCCCAGGTTTCCCATCGGCGCATGAGGAGGGCTTTGGCTGGATCGACGTGCGCGACGGCAAGCTCGGTCCCAAGCCGGTCGCCACCGGACTCGACGACGATTCCCGCTTTCCGCGCTTCACGGCGCACCGCTTCCCGATGTACGTGCTCGAGCGACCGCCCTACGCCATCCGCCTCGACGCGGTCTACAATCAGATTGCCACGCCGATCGTGCCCGCCGCGCCGAATGCCGGCATGCCCTATCTGATCAACCCGGATCCCCAGCCGGTGACCGACAACGGCTGGAACGCGGCCACCCATACCGCGAGCCCCTCGCCCGGCGCCTTTGATGACTACGCGGCCGGCGTCCCGCGGCCGCGCGTCGGGACCCTGAATCGCGCGTGGTTCCGGCTGTGGCGTGATGGGCCGGCGACCTTCGTGGTGACCTGCGGCAGCGGTGGCACCATGGGCTTTCGGCTGCGGGACTGGAACGCCCTCGATCCGGTGACCAATGCCCCGCTCATGCAGGCCGCGGACAAAGCGCAGTTCGCCAACGATTATGAGACCTTCCGCGATCTGGACGCCAACGAGGTGCGGCTGTGGTACCGCGTTGAATGGAGCGCAGCCGTGCTTGCCCTCGATTACCACAACCTCGACCACGAACTGGGCACCGATCGCGACCACTACATGAGCTGGCCGCCCAACGCCAGCCACACCTGGGCGCACAGCGTGCGCACCCAGCTGCACGCCAAGAACCTGGTCGGCACGATCAGCTGGGTGCAGCGCCTGGTGACCGAGCCGACCAACTGGTGAGCGTGATGCAGGGGGTCGGGCGCCGCGGCCATCCCGCGGTCGCCGTTTTTGCCCGCGCTGCTACCATCCCCGCATGACCACCGATGGCGCCGTCCTGCGGCCACCGATCACCGCGCAGCAGACTCCGCGCGACATCCACTGCCGCATCCTCTACGCCGATCAGGTGACGATCGACACGTGGTGGGATGTGAGCCTGCGCAACCCCTTCTGGCGCCTGTACCGCAACGACAAGGACGGCGCCTCGATCAGCACCCCGACGGGGCTGGTGGCGCTGCCCGCGGGCGAGCTGGTGCTGGTCCCGGCCTGGGGGCGCTTCCAGGGCGTCTGCCACGTGCCGATCGGGCACTTCTACGTGCACTTCGACCCGGTAGGGCTGCGCGGCGAGTGGGACCGCGGCTGCCTGGAGCGGCCGTTCGTGCTGCCGCCGGATGCCACGCGCGCTGCCAAGATCGACGGGCTGCGCAGCCACATCACCGATACCGCGGTGTGGCGCCTGGGCATGCAGGCGCTGCTTCTCGACTGCCTGGCTGCGGTCGCCGAGGGCCTGCCCGAGGCCGCCCGCACCCGCCTCGACCAGCACCTCGCCAGCGACGATCCGCTCGCGGCGGCGCTCGGCCACATCGAGCGCAACCTCGCCGGCCGTTTGAGCATCGAAGAGCTGGCGCGGCTGTGCGCGGTCAGCCCCGACCACTTCGCACGGCTGTTCCGCGCCCGCTCCGGCAAGACCCCCAGCCGCTACATCCAGGAGCGCCGCGTCGCCATCGCCGCCGAACGGTTGATCTCGAGCGAGGACGACATCGCCGGGATCTCGACCGCCACCGGGTTCGCCAACCGCTTCCATTTCACGCGCGTGTTCACGCGGCTGATGGGCGTGCCGCCGGCGACCTACAGGCGGACGGGACGCGTCTGAGCGGCGAGACCCGGGCCCGGGGTCAATGCCATCACGATAAAACGGGAATACGTGGGCAATTGCCGCAGAGGCGCAGAGCAAGACGCAGAGGGCCGCAGAGGACCGCCATGTTCATCTGAGTACGCCTGAGGAACGACGCCTGTCCTCCTTCTCTATTCAAGGCCCTGATCTCGTCTCTGCGGCCCTCCTGCCTTCCCTCTGCGTCTCTGCGGCAAATACCTCCGGTCTCGTAAGCCATAACGTGATGGTTTGGTCCAAGGTCCGCGCAGTGCGCGCTATTCCCCCGCTTCCGCCCGCAGCTGCAGGAATTCCGCCTCGCTCAGCCAGCTCGGCCGGCGCAGGCTCGGGCCGTCGCTGAGGGCGAGCTTGGAGCGCTGCTCGGCGCTGAGCGCCTGGGCGGTGGGGGTGCCGCCGGCGCGCAAGGACGCCCACAGCGCGGCCACGGCGGCGGTGAGCGGGGCCTCGATGCGCACGGTGCGGTGTTCGACCGGATGCGGGAATTCCAGCACTGCGGCGTGCAGCGCCTGGCCGGGCAATTCGGCGCAGGCCTGGCCGTAGACCCAATCGCCGACCAGCGCGTGGCCGTGGTGGCTGGCGTGCACGCGGATCTGGTGCTGCCGGCCGGTGTGCAGGACCAGGCGCAGCAGGGCGTAGGCGCCGGGGTCGGCGCCAGCGGGCGCGGTTTCGAGGACGTGGTATCCGGTGTGGCACTCCTGGCCGTCGGCGCGCACCACGCGCGCGATGCTCGCGCCGTCGCCCTCGCCCATGGGGTCGAGCCAGTCGCCGTCACGCGGCGCGGGCACGCCGTGGCAGATGGCGCGGTACTCCTTGTGCAGGTCGCGCGCCTCCATCGCCTGGCTGAGGCGCACGTGCGCGGCCTCGTCGAGGGACAGCAGCACGATGCCCGAGGTGTCGCGGTCGATGCGGTTGACCAGGCGCACGGCGCGCGGGTCCTGGCCGCGCGCCTCCTGGTGATCCTGCGCCTGGTTGAGCAGCGTGCCGGTCATGGTCCGCCCGGCCTGGTGCGCGAGCTGGCCGGGCGGCTTGTTGCACACCATCAGCCAGCGGTCCTCGTAGAGCACCGCCAACGCGTTCTCCGCCGGCGCGTCCGCATCGCGTTCCGGCAGCGGCGCCTCGAGCACGATGCGCTGGCCGGGGCGCAGCTTGACGCGCTCGTGCACCGGCGCGCCGTCGACGCTGGCGCAGCCGCGTTCGACCCAGCGCAGCACCAGCGAGCGGCTGATGGTCGGCAGCAGCGCCGCCAGGTACTTGTCCAGACGCCAGCCCTGGCCGTGGTTGCGCCCGACGTTGAAGCGCAGGATGCGGTGCGTGCCGGTCAGGATGCGCTCGACCGGGACCTCGTTGCGGATGGCTTCGGCCTCGTCCGAGGTGGCTGCGGTGAGGTCGTCGGCCATGGCGGCGGCAGCGTAGGGCGCGCCCGCCTGCAGCCAAAGCATATGGGCGGGTGGAGGAGCGCCTCGACCTGCCGCCTTTGACCGGTGCCGCCGGTGTGGATGATCGGTCGCGTGAACGCCACCGGCTCGCCCCAGGTTCCCCATGCCTATCCGGCCAGCATCCCCGCGCTGCAGCCGGGCGAGGGGCTGGGCAGCGGCGGCGCCGCGGCGGTTGCCTATCGCATTACCGGGGTGATCGGCTGCGGCGGCTCGGGGCGCGTCTACCGTGCCCAGGCGCTGGCGGACGGGCGTGACCTGGCGCTCAAGCTGCCGCGCACCTGGGAATGCACGGAGGACCTGTTCCACGAGGCGCGCTATGCCGGCGGCCCGGACCTGCCGCATCTCGCCACCATCCGCCGGGTCGATCACGCATGGCGCGCCGGGCTGGGGCTCGACCTGCCTTTCCTGGTCATGGACGCCTACCGCTCCAGTCTCTACCAGCGCCTGCTCGCCGGGGTGCCGCCGCGCGCGCAGGCGGTGCGCTGGATCCGCGAAGCGGCGCTGGCGCTGCAGGCGAGCGGCCTGGTGCACCGCGACCTCAAACCCGAGAACCTGCTGCTCGACGAGCACGACCGCCTGCATGTCAGCGACTTCGGCATCGCCATCCCGGTCAACCCGTTCGTGCGCAGTCGCGCCGGGATCGCCATCATGGGCGTGGTCGGCACCGCCATCTACCTCAGTCCCGAACAGATCTACGAGGCCGACGATATCGACCAGCGCGCCGACATCTATGCGCTCGGCCTGGTGCTCGCCGAGCTCCTGACCGGGGTGCCGGCGCAGCCGCGCTTCACCGGTTCCCGTGATCAGGGCCACTACCTCGAGCGCCTGCTCAAGCACGAGGTCGATTGGCGCGCCTTGCCCGACCCCGCGCTCGCCGAAGTGGTGCGCCACTGCACCGCCAAGGCGCGCCGCGAGCGCTACCCGGATTACTGGGCGCTGCTCGCGGATCTGGACGCGTACGGAGAGGCTTAGGCCTTCCCGACCAGCTTCGCCAGGGTCGGGAAGACGCGCGCGAGGCGGCGCACGGTGTTCGGGCGCGGCAGGTACTTGCCGCCTTTGCTCAGCGACAGCACGGTCAGGTAGGACACGCCGCTCTTCTGGGCGATGGCGCGCGCCGACAGGCCACTTTTCTGGATTGCGGTGGTGATCACGGGCAGAACCTGCGAGCGCTGCTTCTCATGGTTCTCGGCGCGGTCCTGCAGGCCGGCCTCGACGGCCTTGACCAGGCGGCGCTCCCAGGGGCGGGCATCGCCCTCGCTGATGGCGCGGCGCGCGACCACCACCAGGTGGTTGACCTCGGCGGCCTTCACGTCCAGCTTCTCGGCGATGCGCTCGCGGGTCAGGCCCTGGGTGAACAGCGGCACGGCCAGGCCGGCGATGCGCTCGCGCTCGGCATCGAGGGCCTGCAGGTACGGCGGTTCGCCCTCCTGGGCGAGGATCTGGCGCACGCGCTCGCGGGTCAGCCCGTAGGCGCGGCCGATCTCGGCGCAGTTGAGCCCGTCTTCGTGGTAGAGGCGGGCCATCTCCTTGTTGCGGGAGGCGACGGTCTCGGAGGTGGGCATCGCAGGGTCCTCTGGAGGCGGGTTCTTGGGGCCGATCACAACGTCAAGCCGGCGCGCTGGTGCGCGGGGCGCAGCTGATTTGACGCATGCTAGCGGGTTTTGCACAGATGGCAGCACTTCCTCCAGGATGATTCACTTGTTGCATGAAGGTGCACTCGTCAAGGCGGCAGGAAGTCCGCCGGTATACGGCGCCTCCGGCGCAGAGCGCTGCGCGCAGCGACGCGGATGAGCGCAATTCCTCGCTTGAATATGCCGGCTCGCGCGCAGGTTGGACGGTCATGACCGCTAAAAGCCCGCTTGCAGCCGCGCTGGTGCGTCGCATCGACGAAGCCGGACTCGCCTCCCTTTCAGCCGCCGCCGAGCAGATCGGCATCACTCCGGCCTCGCTGCGCGCGGTCCTCAAGCAGGGTCGCCGGCCCAACCGCCGCACCTTCCCCGCCTATGCGCGCTTCCTCGGCATCGACGAGGCCGCGGTGCGTGACCTGGTCGATCCGCCGGAGGAGCCTGCCCCGGACGGCGCGTTGGAGCGCCGCGGCCGCCCCGCCTTCGCCCTGCCGGCACGCGTGCTCGAGCGCCTGCGCGCCCTCGACGCGGGCGAACTCGACATGGTCGGCGATTTCGCCGCCTGGCTGGTCCGGCGCCGGCCGAGCCCCGGGACCCCGGTCCCGGCGCCACGGCGGCGTGGGACCTCGCGGTTCCGCCGCGCCCGGCGCATCGGCGGCTTGTAGTCGGGGCTTTCGTGTGGGGTGGCTACGGCCCCCCAGCTTGTCGGTTGGGTGGCTACGGCTCCCCACCAACGCGCTGCGCGCTGCCCCCCGAAACCAACTGAACAGGCTTGGTTGAGAGGCTGCGGATCCAAAGGGGGTCCGTGCTTCGCTCGGGGTGAATTCCAATCCAGGCGGTGATCCGTTGGGCGTGGATGCTGCTGCGCTCGCCACGGGGCGACCTTGGTGCTGGGGGGATGGTCAGGTTTGACTCCTCGCCGACAGGGCGAAGGATCACCCGGCGGGTCGACCGCGGAACCATGGGTCGGATGGTCACCTTCAGCTGAAGGCGGATCGGCCCGCCAACTGGAGCCTCCATGAGACATCGCCTGCAGATCCTGCTATTCCTGGCCACGCTCGGGGTCGTCGTCGCGGCGCCGGCGCGGGGGGCGGATGAGGACTGGCACCAGGTCAGCGACTTCCCGGCGGCGGGGCTGCATGCCTTCGGGAACACCGTGGTGGCGTGGGACCAGTTGCGCTACGCGGTGTCGGTCGATGGCGGGCAATCGTGGTCGAATGCCGTCGCCATCGCGAGCGGAGGGCTCGCCCAGGGCCAACCGCTGCCCGTGCACCAGGCAGTGGTCGCGGCCAGTGGGCCGGTGGTGCTCGCCCAGAC
>JACDGQ010000041.1 GCA_013821615.1 Planctomycetota bacterium | reverse complement strand
GGCCGGTGATCATCGCGGCGCTGCTCACGGTGCTGGCGACCATTCCCGCCTACCTGCATCTCGGCAGCGAGTTCATGCCGCCGCTCAATGAAGGCGCCATCCTCTACATGCCGACCAGCCCGCCCGGGATGTCGATCACCGAGGCCGGCAACGTCCTGCAGGCGATGGACCGCGAACTCAAGACCTTCCCGGAGGTGGTCTCGGTGTTCGGCAAGATGGGACGCAGCGAGTCCCCGACCGATCCGGCGCCGATCAACATGGTCGAGACCGTGGTCGTACTGAAGCCGCGCGGCGAATGGCGCGTGGGCATGACCTGGGACAAGCTCATCAAGGAGATGGACAACAAGCTGCTCTATCCGGGCATGCCCAACGTCTGGTGGATGCCGATCCAGACCCGCACCGAGATGCTCGCCACCGGCATCCGCAGCCCGCTCGGCATCGAAGTCTACGGCAACACGCTGGAGGACATCGAGAAGACCACCCTGGCGATCGAACGGGTGGTCGGCCAGGTCAAAGGGACGCGCTCAGCGTTTGCCGAGCGCACGGTCGGCGGCTTCTACATCGACTTCGCGGTCAAGCGCCGCGAGGCGGCCCGGCTCGGACTGCGGGTGGAGGACGTGAACCAGATGGTGGGGACCGCGATCGGTGGGTTGAGCGTCGGCGAAACCGTCGAGGGGCGTGAGCGCTACCCCATCAACGTGCGTTATGCGCGCGAATTCCGCGATGACCCGAATGCTCTCGGCAAGACCCTGATCGCGCTGCCGAGCGGCGCGCAGGTGCCGATATCGGAGGTCGCCGACATCCGCTTCGTCAATGGCCCGCCGATGCTGCGCAGCGAAGGCGGCAAGCTGGTGAGCTATGTGTTCGTGGACGTGGCCAACCGGCCATTCGCCGACTACGTCGAGGAGGCCAAGGCGGTGGTCGCCAAGGAAGTCATGCTGCCCGCTGGGGTGCGCCTGGACTGGGTCGGGCAGTACAAGTATTTCGAGCGCGCCAAGGCCAAGCTGGCCCTGGTCGTGCCGATCACGCTGCTGATCGTGATGTTCCTGCTCTTCCTGAACACGAAATCGCTGGTCGAGACCATGATCGTCATGATGGCGGTACCGTTCTCGCTGGTCGGCGCGATCTGGCTGCTCTGGCTGCTCGACTACAACATGAGCGTGGCGGTGTGGGTCGGCCTCATCGCCCTGGCGGGCCTCGATGCGGAGACCGGGGTGATCATGCTCCTCTACCTGACCTTCGCCCACCGCCGCTGGCGCGAGGAGGGTCGCCTGCGGACGGCGGATGATCTGCGCGACCTCATCGTCGAAGGTGCGGCCCAGCGCATCCGCCCCAAGCTCATGACCGTCCTCGCGGCCATGGTGGGGCTGATCCCGATCCTGTGGAGCGACGGCACCGGCGCCGACGTCATGAAACGCATCGCGGCACCCATGATCGGCGGCCTGGTGACCTCCTTCCTATTGGAACTGACGGTCTATCCGGCGCTCTTCGCGCTGTGGAAGAGCCGCAGCCTGCCGCAGGCCCCGCCGATCACGGCCCCTGCCATCCCGTCCCCACCTTGATTCCACGTCACCGCCTGCGCAGAATGGCGGTACACCATCTACGAGATCCGGAAATGCACTTGGCCTTCTTGCCATGAGCGGCAGTGCTGTGCGAATGGCAACCCTCCAGCCGCGAACCCGCGAGGACCTCTGCCGGCGCTGCCCTACCGCGTAGCACGGTGGACAAGTGAATTACCGACGATCGGCACCTGTGCTGCCGTGGGGCTAGGTGCAACTCCAGATGGACGTGCGACAACTCATCGAACCAGGGAACACGGGAGCCTCGATCCGCACACGGGCATTACGATCGAAGGAACCGCGCGTGTTGCGCATGCTCACCAACGCGTCTGCCTCAGCAGCGGTCATGTATGGTTGAGATCTTTGCAAAACCGCACACCTGGCGACAGTCCTACACCGTCCATGCGGGCGAGGACATGGGCGGGAAGGGTGGATTTCAAGACGGCATAAGACATTGTTATCATGTCGTATTCCTTACGCTATTTCAATGAACCCGATCGAACTCATCGTCACCTCGGCGTCCCTCACCGCCTTCATGGGACTCGGCGCTGCCGCTGAGCAGCGCTTCGAAGCCGAAGGCACCGCTGCCGCGACCATCTCCGCCGATTGGGCCTGGGGCGGCCAGGCCGCCAGCAGCAGCAATGCGTGGGACACGTTGCTGATGGTGACCCGGCCACCGCTGCCCGGCGATCAAATCCATGTCTGGCTACGCCATCGTCATGGTGCCGTCTGCCTGAAGACCCTGGCTGGCGATCAGCAGGTCGAACTCGGTTGGAGCTGGGGCGCCACTCAGGATTTCGCCTGGTCTCACCAAGGCCCTTTCCCCGCGGCCAGACTGGCTGGCGGTGTGGTGGTCATCCGCGGCGACAAAACCGACAAGCAGCCGGCCACCGACCTCGACTGCATCGTCCTGTCGACCAGCGATCGCCAGCCGGCCGACCCGCCTCTCGCAGCGCGTCCGGGTGTCAGCGAGTTCGCCATCGCCTGGGACAAGCCGATCGGCGAGACCACGCAGCGCAGCTTCGGGCTCAACGTGGCCCATCCCTTCGATGTGGCCGTGATGACCAATCCGCGCTACCGCGCCAGCATGGCCAAGATGGCACCGGGTTACATCCGCCTGCTGGAAAACAGCAGCAGCCTGTGGGACATGCCCAACCAGCGCCTGGACCACGCGAAGATCGCCAAGCTGTGCCAATCCTGGAAGGGACTGGCGCCGAATATCATGCTGAATATCAGCGGTTGGCCGGCCTTCATGGACGCCGACCAGGACGGACGACTGGATGAAGCGCGTATCGGTGACTACGCCGCCTCCTGCGCGGATCTGGTGAATATCGTCAATATCGAGGGAAAAACCGGCGTGCAGTGGTGGGAAACCAGTAACGAGCGCGATGGCGCGTACTGGATCGACGCGAAGGGCGCGCATCGGCCACAGGATCTGGCCCGCATCCACGCCGCCTGCGCCACGGCGATGCGCGCTGTCGATCCGACCATCAAGGTCGGTGGTCCAGCGGCGACCCGTCCGGACCTGCGCGGCGAACTGGCGGCCTTCGCCACCGCGGCCGGCGACAGCCTCGACTTCCTCTCCTACCATGCCTACGCCAGCGGCAACGCCGCCGACAGCGACCTGCGGATATTCGAGCGCACGGGCGAGATCGCCCAGCAGTCGCAAGATCTCGAACGGCGCATCGCCCAGATCACCGCCAAGGCCGGTCGCACGCCGCTGCCAGGTTTCCTCGACGAGTACAACATCTCGTGGACCTGGGAGACCAAGGACGTGCGCATGTCCAACCAGTTCTCAGCGGTGTTCGACGCCATGATGATAACCGACCTCGCCCAGCGTGACATCCATGGATCTGCCGCCTGGAACGACTGCGACGGCATCTACGGAAAGATGGACCTGGACTTCAACCTGCGTCCCGCCGCAACCGTGTTCGCCCGCAGCAACCGTGATCTGGTGGGAACTCTGTGCGCCGTCACCGTGCCGGCCGACGCACCGCGCATCCTGGCGGTGAAACGCGCCAATGGCTCCAGGGCGGTGATGCTGACCAATCCTGATCGGCGCGCCGTCACCGTGCAGCTGGTCGGAACCACCGGCAAGGCGACGGCCAGCACGCTCGCCGGCGGCGTCGTCAGCGACCACGACGCCGCCTGGGATGATCTGCTTCCGCTTCCTGGACGAAGCGTCACCTGGGTGATCGATCGCTGAGGGTCAGGGTTCACGATAGCGGTCGGCGCGCGCAGCGCAGTCGCCATACAAGATGTGCCCGGCGAGTTGGTCTTTCACCAGCGCGAGATCGGAAGCATTCACTGCCCCCGCTCCCCACCGCGGGATTGGTGAGCACGCGTTGGCTCAACCGGCTGGGTGAATAGGTTTACCCGAGAAACCGCGAGCGCAGGCCTCCGCAGAGACGCAAGTCTGCGTGCGCAGCAAATGGCTTGGACGCACGCATTGTTCTAACGCTGCAACGACACCGGGGCAGTGGTCGCCATCCTCCGCAGGGCCAGAGCGGCGGTGAAGGCCTCATATGGACCCCTCAGGACTCTCTGCGGGCCCGCATAAGACTCTGAAAGATGTAATATGGAGCCCGCGTACAGGGAATACGGGCGACCCACCGCCGGAGTAGGCCCCATGCGTGGCATCACCATGTTGTTCCCGTCACCATGAACCTGGCCGTCGCCCAGGCCATGTCGGTGGCGCTTTGACGGCTGCGAAAAATCGAAGGCGATGACCATGCGCATGCTCGTTATCCTCCTCTGCGTCTTCTGTCAGCAGATCGCTGGTGAAGACACCACGCCGCAGGCGGCGGGTCTGGCCGCCGCCGCCGCCAAGGTCCAGGCCGCGCAGCATGCGGTCGAGGTCTATGTCATGGCGCCCGGCTGTCCTGACCACGCGTTCGCGGCGGAGCAGGTTAGACTCACGGAGATGAGCGCGAAGCTCGCCGCGCTCGATGCCGAGGTACAGGCCTGGGCGGTGCAGGATCCAGGCATTCTGGCCATGAAGAAGGAACAGGACGTCATTGGCGCGCGCCGTTCGCTGCTGTGGGGGAACGGCACGGTCAAGAAGGAGGACGAAGCCGAATTCAAGAAAAACAGCGATGCCTACTACTGGCTCATCGGCGCGCAGCGGACGACCATCCTCGCACACGAGACGCCAGCGCATCGCCGTCTGCGCCACGACGTCGAATGCCTGCGCCAGGTGCTGATATTCACGGTACGCAACAAGCTTACCCAGGTCGCCGAAGCCAAGGCGCTCGCCGACGCCTATCGCGCCGCCGAGGCCGAGCAGGCCGCGGCGCAGTCGACCCTCTATCGTGCGCAGGGCGTGATCACCGCCGTGGAATGGCTGAAATCGCAGCCCAAGCCCAGTTTCCGCGCAGGCACCAGCCTGCCGCGCCTGACCCGCTACGGATGGGTCCTGCCCTTCGAGACGCGCCGTGAGCTGACCGAGAACTGGGGCTACGCCCTGGAATTCGGCGGCTACGTCGGCCAGGACTCGGTGGACCGATTGGACAACCCCTTCAGCGACGAGACACGCATCGTCGAGCTGGCCAAGGCGGACGCCAAGCGCTATCCGCTTGCGGTGATCTGCTCGCGCGAGATGCCCGGCACGGATGCGCCGCTCGAGACCTGGGTGCGCGGCAATGACGGCAAGGTTCTCAACGCCCAAGCCAAGTCGATGGATGGGACGACCTGGAGCGAGGCGTCAGGCGCGATATTCAGCCCCGAAGCGCCGCCAGTAGTGTGGAAGCTGGCAGGGGCCTGTCGCGCAGACTCGTTGATCGCGCTGCAGAAGCGCGGCGTTCCGCTTTCGATCGTGCTCAACGGCGGCGAGTATGGCGTCGGCATCCTCGGTCAGATGCAGCCGCTGTGGGCGCAGGATCCGGCGATCCGGTCCGCCGTCGCCGCCGAACCGTACAAAGGCAACTGGCAGGATTATGCCTCGGAGAAAAAGGCGAAGGCTGAACGCGCCATCGCAGACGTCGTCCGCGCCGCGGTACCCAAGCGCGACCTCTATGTCTACTACACCGCCGGAGGCGGGACCCTGCGCAACAAGTATTGGGGCCAGGGCGACTGGGGCTACCAGTGGCGCCACTGCCGCGGCATCAGCGATCTTCCGAGCAGTGAAATCTACTTCAAGGCCTTCAATGACGGATTCACCGGGCACGAGAACATGCTCAGCATGGCGCTCAATGCCACCGCCCTGGAGATCGCCAGCGGCGACAACATCTCCTACAACTGGATCTGCGCTGGTTGGGGGCGGGGAAATCCCAAAGAGATGTGTGCCGACCTGACGCGCTGGACGGGCTTCCTGAAGTGCTACTACACCGCCGGCATGGTCGGCGCGAACGTCGGCTACTATGAGCTGCCGCCGGGCGGATTCGCCGCCCCCTTCCCGGCCAATAATCCGCCGGAATGGCTGAAGCAGATGGTTGCCTCAGCGCACGTGCATGCGCTGTTCTCGCAGGTCGATGACCTGATCCGCAATGGCGACCTGCTGCCCGGCACCATGCCGCATGGGATTTCGCCGACCGAACGCGCTTTCGAATTTCCCACCGGTGACGAAACCCTGCGTGTGCTGGTGCGCAAGCAGCGCGTCGACGCAAAGAAGAAAACGGTGGCGACCTGGTTGGTCACCGCCTGGGCCAGCGATGGCACCGCACGTCCCGCCACCGTGATGGTTCCCGAACTTGGTCGTCTGTCGCTGGAGGCGCGTGGCTGTGGCAGCGTCTACCGCGCCACCCTTGCGGACGGCAAGGTGACGCTGGTGCAGCTCGATGGCGAAGGCGCCACATTCACTCACGTGAAGAACACCGCCCCGGTGGTCTCGGTGGTGGATCTCAGCCTGCCCAAGCCGAGCGCCACCGGCCTGCTGCTGTGGTTGTCTGCCGACAGCGGCGTGGCCAAGGATGCGAACGGCAAAGTGACGGCGTGGAAGAGTTCCGGAAAACTGGCGCTCTCGCTGGTACAGCCAAATGCGGCCAAGGCTCCCGAGCTGGTGGCCGCCGGCATTGCCGGCAAGCCAGCGCTGCGCTTCACCAACGTCGAGCAGTGGCTCGCTGTGGCGGAGGTCGCCAAAGTGGGCAAGAGCTTCGTCGGACCGCTCACCGTCTTCACCGTCGCCACCACCATCCCGAAGGGCGATGTGCGGATCCTCTCGGCGGGGGCCGCCTGTGAAGGCAGCTGCGATTACATCGACGGCAGAGGCTTCAAGATCACCGCCGACGGCCCGGCGGATATAGCGCAGGGACCGGCCGCACTGAAGAGCCGGAATGCCCGCCTCGACACGCCGCTCGCCGGGCTGACCATCGGCAATTCGTGGAATGGCCAAGGGTACGCCGGCGACGTGGCCGAAGTGCTGATCTACGCCGGTGTCCTGGCCCCGACGCAGGCGACGCTGGTGCAGGATTACCTCAACCAAAAGTATCACCTGACGCCGTGACCTCACCGAGCAGAGCGACCCGACTGCCTGGCGCCTGCGCCACCAGGCCCTCGAGCGCCTCCTCAGCGATGCTGATCAGGCGCGCGCCGGGTCAGTTCTCAGCTCAGTTTTGCAGCATGTTGCGGCTCAGCCCGACAACCAGGACCCGCTGATCAGGACCAGAGGTGAAGACCACCGCCCGATTGGCTTCGTCTGCACCAATACGGACGCCACAGAGTTGAGCCGCTCAGCGCGCCATGTACCGCGTGCCGCGCTTGCGCCCTTCGACCCGCGCCTGCCCCGCGATGACCAGGCGCTGCAGCACCAGGCGGACTGCTGCGGCATCGAGGCCGGTCGCCGCGCGCGCCGAGGCATTGTCGAGCGACCCGTGCTTGCGCAGGTGGGCGAGCAGCGTGCTGGCCGGATCGCGGCGCTGGGCGCGGACAACGGATTTCACCGGCGCTGAGCCGGTTCTGCTGACTGCGGTCCGGGCGGCGCGGACGGAAACTGGCGCCGAAGACTGTTCTGGTGCCGGATCCCCGGCATCCATCTCCAGGCCGAACAGCGCACTGATGTCGTCGCCCACCAAGGTGCGTTCCGAGGTGACGTCGCCTCCAGCCAGCCCGGCCCCGGCCCTGGCCAGCAGGGCGCTGGCATCCACCTTGCGCAAGGTGAACAGCAGATGGGGCTGATGATCGAAACGTGCACCGACGCCATAGAGCACGGCGGCGACATGCTTGCACATGTACGCCCCATCCGGGCACGAGCAGGTGAAACGCAGCTCCTTGCCGACCGGGAAGAGGCCGTCGCCCTGGCGGCAGAGGCGCTGCATCACGCCAGCGGCGAAGCGGCCCTGCAACAGCTCGACCAGGGAATCGATGCCGCCGGCGCAGTCGGTGCACAGCGCCTTCCACGCTGCGGCCGCCAGGGGCTTCACCGTAATCGTGGTGCGGTAGATGGATGAGCCGCTGACCCGGGCCTCGACCTTGCCCGGGACGATCTGCAGGTCGACGACCGAGCCATTGCGCACATAGGTGCGGCCACGCGGCAGACGGTTGGCGAAATCGCTGTGGCCTTCCATGTGATCGCACCATGCCTTGCCCCAGGCGGTGGTGGCGATGGCGCGGCCCGTGATCCGCACCGGCGAGACCGTCTGGCCCTGCTTGACCAGCTTGGCCATCTCGGCGGCGGCTAGACGGCGACGTTCGGCGACGGGGACGTATGCTGGCCATTGGTCGAACATGTCAGGCTTCCGTGGTCGCGGAGTTGATGTCGAGGGCGACCATGCGCAAGAGTTCGGCATCGCTCATCTCGGTGAGCGTGACCTCGCCGCCACCGCCATCGAGCAGGTCGGCGGCGAGCTGGCGCTTCTCTGCGATCAGCGCGTCGATCCGCTCTTCGACCGTGCCGCGGCAGACGAACTTGTGGACCATGACGTTGCGCTTCTGGCCGATGCGGAAGGCGCGGTCGGTGGCCTGGTTCTCGACCGCCGGATTCCACCAGCGGTCGAAGTGCACGACATGGGAGGCCGCCGTGAGATTGAGGCCCGAGCCACCGGCCTTGAGCGACAGCACGAAGAACGGCACCGCTTCGTCCTCCTGGAAGCGGCGCACCAGCGCCTGACGCGCCTTCACCGCCGTCGCTCCGGTCAGCACGCAGCCCTGCCTGCCGAAGATCGCGCCGAGGAAGGCCGCCAGCGGCGCGGTGGTTTCACTGAACTGCGAGAAGACCAGCAGCTTCTCCTGCTTGGCCGCGATCACCTCGGCCAGCTCGCGCAGCCGCGCCAGCTTGCCGCTGTCGGCTTCGGCCCAGCCGCCATCGCCCAGCCACTGCGACGGGTGGTTGCAGATCTGCTTGAAGCGCATGAGGTAGGCCAGCACCAGACCCTTGCGCGCCATGCCCCCGACGCCCCCGGCGAGCGCTTTGGCGAGTTCGCCAACCGCTTGGCCGTAGAGCGCCGCCTGGTGCTTCGACAAGCCGCAGAAGGCATTCAGCTCGGTCTTGTCGGGCAGATCGCTGATCACCGTCTTATCGGTCTTGAGCCGGCGCAGGATGTAGGGCTGCACCAGACGGCGCAGCGGCGCGTAGCCCTGGGGCGAGGATTCCATGCGCTTGACGAAGGCGGAGAAGGGCTTGGCGCCGCCCAGCAGGCCCGGATTCACGAAGTCGAAGATCGACCACAGATCGCCCAGGCGGTTCTCGACCGGCGTGCCGGTGAGGGCGAGACGCGCGCCGGCCTGCAGGGTCTTCACCGCCTTGGTCTGGCGGGTGCCGGGATTCTTGATCGCCTGCGCCTCGTCGATCACCGCCAGGCGCCAGGAGGTGGCCGACAGCCACGGCACGCGGTGCAGGGTGCCGTAGCTGGTGATCACCAGATCATGATCCGCAATCCGATCGGCCGGCAGCCCGGTCAGCTCGCCGAGCGGCATCGCCGAGGTGTGCGCGACCAGGACGCGCAGCGAGGGCGCGAAGCGCGCCGCTTCCTGCGCCCAGTTCGCGAGCAGCGAGGCCGGAGCGACCAGCAGGCTCGGCGCCGGGCCTTCGCTGCGCTTGCGCACCAGCAGCAGCGCCAGCACCTGGATGGTTTTGCCCAGGCCCATGTCGTCGGCCAGGCAGGCGCCCAGGCGCAGGCGTGAGAGCAGATGCAGCCAGCGCACGCCCACCTGCTGATAGGGGCGCAGGGCAGTGTGAAGATCTGCGCCTGGCCCGATCGCCGCCAAGCCCTGCGGGCTGCGCAGCCCCGTCAAGGTCTCGGCCAGCCATGGACCGGCGACCACCTGCGACCACTCCGGCGCGATCGTGGTCTGCGCCTGGGCATCCGCCGAACCAGCCCCGGCCAGCAGGCGCATGGCTTCGTGAAAGCCGAGGCCGTGCTCGGCCGCCGTGCGCTCGACGTTGCGGAAATGCTCGAGGGTGCTCTGCAGGCGTTCGGGATCGACTTCGACCCAGCGTCCGCGCAGAAACACCAAGCCCCGGCTGCCGGCGAGCAGGGACTTCACCTCGGCAGCGCTGAGGGCTTCGCCATCCAGCGCGATCGTCACTGAGAAGTCGAGCAGTTGGTCCTGCCCGACCAGCGACGGTTTGCGCGCGCCTACCGTGGCGCTGACCGTGGCGCGCGTCGGCCGGTTGGCGCGCCACTGTGCGGGCATGCGGACCACCACGCCGGCCTGCTCCAGGCGCGGCGCATCGCCCAGGAAGGTCAGCGCCTCGCCGGCGGTCCAGCGCAGCGGCTGGAAGATCTCGCGCCGCTCGATCAGCCCTTTCAGCCACCCGCAGCCCTCGGCGGCGCGCTGCAGCGGCGCCAACAGGGCGAGCAGGCGCGCGTTGTCGGCCGCCGCCGCATACTCGCGCAGCGCCTCGCCGAGCGGCCGGTGCTGGGCCTTCCCCTGCGCCGACAGCCGGGTCGCGTAGGTGACCAGGAAGGCGAAGGGGTACTGCTCGTCCTTGCGGTTCTCGGCCAAGTGGACGTGGACGCGCCCGACCAGATTCCAGGCCGGATTGCGCGCTTTGAGAAAGGCGCCGAGCAACTGACCCGAGGTCTTCAGGTCGTCATGCAGCGCACGGTCCAGTTCCTGCCACAGGCGTTCCAGCACCGTCACCGACAGATATTCCGACCCGGTCATCGGCGGCACCGACCAGATCAGGGTCTGCAGTTCGCCGGCATCCGGTGCCGGCACCCGACCGGGCAGCTGCTCAGCCATTTCGGGCAGGGTGCACAGCGCGGTCAGGTAGCGCACCGCCACGTCGCGCCACCACGCCACCACCGCTGGCAAGGCGACGCCGACCTGCTCCGCCCCCAGTTCCAGCAGCACCTGGCCCGACCCGCCGACCCTGCCCGGCATTAGGCGCTCGGCCAGGGAAGACGGCAGCGGCAGCGCGTCATCGGACGCGATGACCGTCAGGTGGCCGTGCGGGGTGAGGGCGAGGGTGCAGGAGGTCATCGCGCGGACTTCGTGGCCCCAGCGTTGCTGCGACGTGCTGGCTTCAAGGGCCCCTCGCTGCGCGGGGCCCTTGCCCGACTCGGACATGCGGTGCAGAGCGTCCGAGCGACGCCCTGGCCATGAAGGCATGCACCGGCCTTCCTCATGTCGTCGCGCATGCGCCGGAGCGTCCATGGCAGCGCTGCTGGGGCAACGGTGGGAGGCCGTCGTACCAGCGATGGTTCCAGAACCGCTGCTGCAACCTCGCCGGACCGCTTCCGGGAATCAGCGAACCCGTGTTCTTGCGCATGAGCGAAACCGAACTGGTGCGCAGCGATGTCTCGCAGAACTGCCGACGCCGAACCTCGTACTGAGCCTTTCTCGGCGGACTGGCAGGCGTGGATCCGGTGGCAACGGCAGCCCAGGCTCAGCGGTACTGCGTTCCAGCCCGCGACCGCCGCCAGGCGCTCATCCCCACCACGCCTACGCGGCGGATGGACGTGCGGCCCGGTCCGCAACCCGCCCAGGACGATCACGCACCCATGCCTACGCAGTACCCTCCCGCCCTGGTCCCCGCGCGTCTGATCATGGGCTTCGCGCCCTGCCTGCTGTTCTGCGCCAGCGCCGCCGCGGCCGAGGAGCCGGCGCCGCCAGCGGCCCCGCCACGTTTCGCTGCACTCAAGGATCTGCCGATCGCTGCCGGCACGATGGTTTCCGCCGCATATGCGACCGCGCCGACCATGACCACCGGCAAGGGCCAGGAATTGAAGGGCCTGCCGCCGCGGGCCATGATCACGATCGTGCTCAATCCCGCCAAGGGTTCCAACATCCGCATCGAGGCGTGGCTGCCGGATGCAGCGACGTGGAATGGCCGGTTCATCGGCCTGGGCAATGGCGGGGCCGCCGGCAGCATCAACCCGGCCGGCTTGGCCGGTCCGCTTGCGGACGGCTACGCCGTGGCGACCACCGACCTGGGGACGGCGCCGAATGCCGATTCCGGCATCGGCGATGCGGAGGTGTGGAAGGACTTCGGCTACCGCGCCACGCACCTGATGACCGTGACCGCCAAGCAGCTCATCGAGGCCTACTACGCGAAGGCCCCCGAGCTCTCCTTCTTCAACGGCGGCTCGACCGGCGGCCAGCAGGCGCTCCAGGAGGCGCAGCGCTACCCGGAGGATTACGACGGGATCGTCGCCAACATCCCCGCGCACTGCCGCACGCCGCTGCACGCCTATTTCCTGTGGAACGACCAGATCCTCCACCGCTGCCCGTTCACCAAGCCGCAGGAGGCGGGCATCATCGCCGCCGGCAACGCCTACATGGCCGCGCGCGAGATCCCCCAGACCGCCGGAAAAATGGTGTCCGACCCGCGCCACGACGCCAAGGACATCGAGGCGGTCATCGCCCTGGCGCGCAGCGCGGACCCGACCCTGACCGATGCGCACGCCGACGCCCTGCGCAAGTTGTTCGACGGCCCTCGCCACACCGTGACCGGCGAGCGCATCTTCGACGGCATCCCTTTCGGCAGCACCTTCGACATCGCGCGCGGCAACCTCTACCTGTTCCGCTGGGTCTTCGGGGCCCAGAAGAACCTCATGGACATCGACTTCGGCGCGGACATCGACACCTACACCGCCGCGCTCGGTCCCTACCTGAACGCCGAGAATCCCGACCTGAGCCGCTTCGCGCAGCGCGGCGGCAAGCTGCTGATGATTTCCGGGTCCGCCGATTCGTGCGTGCCGTACCACGCGTCGCTCGATTATTACGAACGCGTCATCGAGCGCGTCGGTTCCCTGGAGCGCACCCAGGCGTTCTTCCGCTTCTACATCATCCCGGGCATGAGCCACGGCCCCGGGCCGGGCATCAACAAACTGCCCGGCATGCTCGGCCTGGTGATCGACTGGCGGACGAAGGGCGTGGCGCCCGACCAGATCCGCGGCGAGCGCGTGGTCGGCGGGAAGAGCGAATTGGACATCCCGCTCTATCCGTACCCGATGAAGACCGCCTGGACCGCCGCCGCTGGCTTCTCGCCCGTCCCCGGACCGCGCGGCGGCGTCGGGCGCGTGGC
>JACDGQ010000638.1 GCA_013821615.1 Planctomycetota bacterium | reverse complement strand
CCGCCTACTCAAGGCGCGCGGCCTGGGTCTGAACATCGTCTGCCGGCTGGACGTCGCCGGCGCCGCCAACACCGGCGAGCGCACCTTCCAGGCCTTTCTCACCGACCCCGGCAACCAGCTCGCCCTGACCGCGTGCCGGCGCGCCGTCGAGGCGCCCGGACTGGAACACAACCCGCTCTACCTGCACGGCCCGCCCGGCTGCGGCAAAAGCCACCTGCTGGCCGCGATCGCCGCGGAATACCGCGGCATGCTCGACGAGCACGCGGTGGTCGAGTTCAACGGCCCGGACTTCGTCGCGCGTGAAGCGCTGCGCCTGGCCGAGCGCAGCCAGTCGCCGCTGCGCACGCGCATCGAGCGCGCCGCGCTGGTGGCCTTCGACCAGGTCGAGGCGCTCGCCCACCGCCAGGTGGCGCAGGAGGAGCTCTTCCACCTCATCAACAGCTGCCTCGAGCGCGGCCAGCAGCTGGTCTTCGCCGGCAGCGCCGCGCCGCGCAAGCTCGCCGGCCTCGAAGACCGCCTGGTCTCGCGCCTGTCGTGGGGCCTGGCGGTGGGCATCGAGCCCTCGCACACCGAGACCCGCATCGCGCTGCTGCGTCGCCTCGCCCCCGCCGCCGCTCAGCAGATCGACGCCGCCGACCTGGTGCGCATGGTCGACACCTTCGCCCCCGACATGCACCAGATCGGCCGCCTCGCCGAGCGTCTGCTCGCCGGCGAGCGCCCCGGCGCCAGCGCCGAGCTGGCGAGCTTCGACCGCATCGTGCAGGCCGTGGCGGACCGCTACAACCTGCGGCCGGGCGACATCTCCGGCAAGCGCCGGCACCGCGAGGTGGCGAACGCGCGGCAACTGGCGCTGCTGCTTGGCCGGCGCCTGACCAGCCACAGCCTGGACGGACTCGGCGGCATGATGGGCGGGCGCGACCACTCCACCGTGCTGTATTCGATCCGGCAGGCGGAGGAGCGCGTCAAGAACGACCCCCTCGTCGCGCGGGCGGTGGCGGAGCTGACGCAGGAGATCCTGGGGCGCAGCACGGAAGGGTGAGACTGGCCCGGTGCGGACAGGTGATCAGAACTCGGCGCGCAGGTTCAGCCCCGCCAACGGCGCCGGGCGGGTGATCAGCGACCAGCGTTCTTCGCCTGCGTCGTCGCGCACGGCCAAGCGTCGCACGAGTTGCGCACCGACAAACGGCGTGATCTCCCAACGCCCGCGACCTTCCGGCATCCAGGTGGCCTGCAGCGCAGCGGCGACGTGGTCGTCGGACAGTACGCGATCACCGCCCAGCGCCGCCTCGCGGAAGCGCACGTCCAGCCGCACGCCCAGATCCAGGTGCTCGCTTACCGCATAGCGCAGGTGGCTGAGGTTGTCGATGTCATCGACCACGGTGAGCCGCCAGGCGTCGTGGAAATGCCAGAAGAGCGACGGGAAGGGGAAGATGGTGGGCCGTTCACCGATGCGGCTGCTGACATTCACCAGCAAGGCGATGATCAGGTCATCATCCCGGTAGTACAGCGGACCGCCCTGGACCTGCCATTGCCGACCTTGTCGTGCAGATGCTTCGCCATCCGTGCCCGTGCCGAGTGAGCCCTGGACCGTCAGGCCCCAGTGCGGGTGGAGCATCAGCGCCACCGGTAGCCGCACCCACGCCTGATGCACCTCCGCCGGCAGGGGCGGGTCGCGATCCAGGTCATCGCTGCGATACCCATCACGGCTGGCGCCGACTCCGAGGCCGAGTCGCAGGGCGGGATGGGGACGGTAGAACACCCGACCCTCGAACAACGACCAGTCGCCGGCCAGGGAGCCGTCACCGTCACGCGGTCGCTCGGCGAACGAGGAGCCGCCATCGACCGCGGTCACGATCCTGAGGCGCGGCGGATGCTCCGCACTGGGGGCTGCGGCCGGACATCCCATCGCCAACACCGCGCTGGTCATGAGCACCGCGAGGCTGCGTCTTCGTGAGGGAAGACCCAGCTGATCGGGTTTGGTTCGTGACGAGGGAGTTCCGAGGATCATGGCGAAACTGCGAGCGCCGTTCATGCCATGAGGGGAAGGTAGGCGCGAGGAATCATGCCATCGGGCCATCGCCAGCCACCTCGTGCAGGAAACACTCCAGGCAATGACACGCGGGGCGACGCATTTCACGGAGACCGCCGCTCCGTGCTGCAAATCGACGTGGGTATCCTGAAAATTGCAGTGATCGGGGTCCGACGGGCCCGACGGGCCGAGGTGATGCGCGCCCGCGGCAGTCTCCACCCACGCGGGTTTTATCCCAGAGCACAACGATGGATCCGTGCTCACTCCGGCAACCCGTCCTCCGCCCCCTCCATGCGTTCGACCACCAGGTCGAGCTCCCGGCTGCCCTGCTCCAGGTGTCCGGGGAACAGGCCGTCGGGCGCGTGCCGCCGCGCGATCCCGGCGACGGCTGCGCCGTCGAGGACGCCATCCCGCAGACCGGCGTATGCGGTCACCAGTTCCGCAATGCCCGCCGCATCCAGATCCGCCAACTCCAGCACCCACGCGTCCACCAGGCCGGCGGTGGGCTGCACGTGCGCGGGCGCGCACAGGCGGCGGCCCTCCCAGATCACGGTGTCGCCGTGGCGGCGGCGCTGCAGCGTGTAGGGCAGGCCGCCGTCGCGTGCGACGGCGCGCACGGCGCGCGTCGCGCCGACCGCCAGTCCGTGGTCCTGGCG
>JACDGQ010000637.1 GCA_013821615.1 Planctomycetota bacterium | reverse complement strand
GTCGAGCAGCCCGAGGCAGTGCAGCAGGGTGCTCTTGCCAGTGCCGCTGGCGCCGCGGATAGCCACCACCTCGCCGGGCGCGACGCACAGCTCCAGCCCGTCGAGCAGGCGCAGGTCGGGATAGGATTTTCCGAGGCCGGTGACCTCCAGCCCCGGGGTTCCGTCGGCGACAGCGGCACCAGCCATCAGCCGCCCTCGCGCAGGATGGTCACCGGGTCGATGCGCGCTGCGCGCCACGCCGGCAGCGCCACCGCGAGCAGGCCGACCAGACTCATGATGCCGAGGAACAGCAGGGGGATGAGCGGGTTCCAGCTGATCGGCGCGTCGGGCGTGTACATGACGTCCTGCGGGAACAGCGCCAGCCCGGTGGCCTTGCTGAACGGGTTGAGCGCGGCGAGCGCGCCCCAGCCGATCGCCCAGCCGAGCAACCCGCCGCCCACGCACGCGGCGAGGCCGGCGAACAGGAAGGCGCCGGCGATGGCGCGCGGCGGCGCGCCGATGCCGATGAGGACGCCGATATCGTGGCGCTTCTCTGCGACCATGGTGCTGAACACCGCGTAGACGATGAACACGGCGATGATCTGGATGGCGATCATCACCAGCCCGATGATGTTGCGCTGCACCTCCATGTTCTTGACCATGCTGCCGCGCCGCTCCATCCAGGTGGCGACGCGCTTGCCGGTCTCCGCCTTCACCGCCGTGGCCAGCGCGCCGAGGTTCTGGTCGGGGACGGCCTGCAGGCGGTAGCCGGTGAGCCGCGCCGGCCTGTCCTCCTTCGCCGCCAGCCCGGCCAGGCGCTGCGCCTGCGGCAAGGGCACCAGGCAGACGTAGCGGTCGGTCTCGTAGACGCCGGTGCCGATGGTGTCGCTGACGGTGGCGCTGATCTGGCCGGTCGCGCCACCCGTGCCGCTCGGCACGATCAGCTGGATGTCGTCGCCGGGGCGCAGCCAGTTGATGTAGGCGAGCTCGCGCCCGACCACCACCCCTGGCAATGGGCGCTGACGCGGCGGCAGCGGCAGCGGTCCGAGTCCAAGGCCGGCGAGCAGGTCGAGGCCGCTGAGCGCGAGATGGTCGCGCCAGGCCGGGGTCAGGAAGCCGCTGCCGCGCTGCTCGGGCGGGATCGGCTGCGCATGCAAGTCGAGCACCGGGGACGGGTGGAGCTGCGGCCCGGCGATGCGCCCGAGCGCGCTGTCGGCGGTCCAATCCAGGCCATCCACCAGGCAGGGCAGGTTGTCGCGCTCGGAGCCGCCCTGCTTCGGGGTCATGATCGCATGCGTCGCGACGAAGGGGGCGATGGCCGCCACGCCGGGAATCGCGAGCAGCAGCGCGCGGCTCTGCGCGCGGTCGATGATGCGGTCGCCGCGGAAGCCCGCCTCCAGGGTCAGGTCCGCCTCGTTGGCGCGCACCTGCTTGCGCGTGACCTCGACGAAGCCGTGCATGACCCCGACCACGCCGACCGGCACCGCCACGGTCAGGGTGATCGCCGCCAGCGCCAGCCACGCCGCCCGGCGCTTGCGCAGATAGCGGAGTCCCAGGTGCCAGGCGAGCATGGGGGAGCATGGGATGGCTTTGCGGGGGCGCAACGGCGCCTGATAGCGAACAGCCGTGCGGAGTGCGAGGTGCGGAGTGCCGGATGTATGGTCACCAGCGCACTCCGCACTCCGCACTCCGCACTCTGCTCCAACGCCCGTCCCCCCGCCCTTTCCCCATCTCCCCATCCCCATACAGTCCCGGCATGCCCGCCCGCATCATCGACGGCAAGGCCATCGCCCAGGAGCGTCGCACGCGTTTGGCCGAGCACGTGCGTCAGCTCGCCGCGCGCGGCCTGCGCCCGTGCCTGGCGGCGGTGTCGGTGCACGCCGATGCGGGCTGGAGCGTCTACCTGAAGAACCAGGCCGCCGCCTGCGCCGCGGTTGGAATCGCCCACCGCAGCGTCGAGCTGCCGCCCGGCTGCAGCCAGGAGGACCTCAGCGAGGCCATCGAGGGCCTCAACGCCGATGGCGCGGTGCACGGCATCATCCTGCAGAACCGCCTCGGCGCGCCCGGCACCTCCAGCGCCGGGCTCAGCGAGTTCCATGCCCAGGCCCAGCTCAGCCCGGACAAGGACGTGGAGGGGGTCAGCCCGGCCAATCTCGGCATGGTCCTGGCCGGCCGCCCGGCGGCGGCGCCGTGCACCGCGGTGGCCGCGGTCGAACTCGCCAAGTGGGCCTTCGCCAATGTCCACGGCCGCGACCTGCGCGGCGTCGAGGCGGTGGTGATCGGCGCCTCGACCACCGTCGGCAAGCCCACCGCCCAACTGCTGCTGGCGGCCGGTGCCACCGTCACCACCTGCCATATCGACACCCGCGACCTGGGCGCGCACACCCGCGGCGCCGAGCTGCTGATCGCCGCGGTCGGCCGCGCCGGCCTGGTCGGTGTCGAGCTGGTCAAGCCGGGCGCGGTGGTCATCGACGTCGGCATCAACCGCGTCGATGCTGGAGACGGGAAGACGCGCCTGGTTGGTGACGTCGACTTCGCCTCGGCGTCGCAGGTCGCGTCTGCCATCACCCCGGTCCCCGGCGGGGTCGGGCCGATGACCATCGCCTGCCTCATCCGCAACACGCTGATCTCGGCCGCCCGCCGCGAGAATTACCAGTTGGAGAAACGCCTGTGATCGCTTTCCTTCTCGCCGCTGCGGCGCTGCAGCCG
>JACDGQ010000636.1 GCA_013821615.1 Planctomycetota bacterium | reverse complement strand
ACGTCCGACAGCGCCCGCCCGACATCCTCGCGCGCCTCCTCGGCGCTGCGATAGCGCTGGTCCCGGTCGCGGGCGAGCAACCGCTGCAGGATCGCGCAGACCCCGCTGGAGAGGTCGCTGCGCCGGCTGCGCAGGTCGGGGAACGGCGCGCTCAGCGTCATCGCCAGGGTGGCGAGGGGATCCGCCCCGGCGTGGAGCGGCGCGCCGGTGAGCAGGTGCACCAGCGACGCGCCCAGGGCGTAGAGGTCGGTGCGTACATCGAGGTCTGGGAGGCAGTGGATCTGCTCGGGCGACATGTAGCAGGGCGTGCCCATGATGCTCGCCTCCTTGCCGGCGGTCGCCGACGCCGCCACGCGCACCTGGCGCGCGAGTCCGAGATCGGCGATCTTCGCCTGGCCGGTCGCGGTGACGAAGATGTTCGCGGGCTTGATGTCGCGGTGCACCAGGCCGGCCGCGGCGATGGCACCGATGCCTGCGAGGCAGTCGTGGGCGAACGCCAGGACCTCGCCCTCATCGAGCCGGCCGCCGCGTCGCTCCATCATGGCCATCAGGTCGCCGCCCTCGACCAGCTCCAGCGCCATGAACAGGTGGCCGTCGTCCTCACCCGCATCGTAGCAGGTGATGACATTGGCGTGCGAGAGGCTGGCCGAGGCCTGGGCCTCCGCCAGGAAGCGTTCGCGGAAGGCGGGATCCTCGGCGAAGTCGGGCAGCACGACCTTGAGCGCGACCGCGCGCTTCAGCGTGCGGTGCTCGGCGCGATAGACCTGCGCCATGCCGCCCTTGCCGAGGTGGCCGAGGATGCGGTAGGCACCGATGGTGGACGGCAGAGAAGGATCAGCGCTGGCCGCCGGGCTCATGTACTGGCACTGCCGCGGCCGAGGGTCGCCATGGTCGGAATAGTGGGGGTCCCGACAGGGCTGTCACTTGGTAAGCGAGGCGGCGGCTGTGGGCGACTGGCATGCCCGGCCCGTGGCCTTCGTGCGTACGTGGGCACAGGGCCGGACTCCAGGTCGTGGGCTTGATTTCCGCTGGAATCCCCTTGGATCACCGGGAGTCGATTGCCCGGAAGGGAGCCATGATCATCCGTCTCCTCATCTGCCTCAGCCTCGCCGTTCCAGTCGGATGGTGCGCAGACCCGTTGGCACAGGATCTCGCGCTGCTGACCGGATTCCGGGCGGCGATCGCTGGCGATGACGACCAGGCGATCGCCGCTTGTCGCCAGATCGTCGACCAGGGCGTGCGCCTGCGCGCCGCATATGGTCCCGGAGTGATCGTGAAAGGCGAGCCGACCGAACAGTATGGGCCGCTGCAGGTGGACCTGTGGACGGCGTCGCAAGCGCCGAACCTAGCGCTGCGCCGGCGTTGGGCGGCGGTCGCGTGGATGGCGGTGCGCGCCTCGGGTGAGCAGCGCTTCCCGGTCGATTACGCCAATCTCGCCGGCGCCCTCGCCGATCCCGATGCGGGGTCCCGCGTCCGGGCCTGGAAGGCTGCGGGTGTCGATGAGCCGGGCCGGCTCATGCTCGCCTGCCTCGCCGCCTTCCGGGTCCGGCCAACGCGCACGTTGCGCAGCGACGGGCCGGGTACGGCGGGACTCGCCGTCGCGTGGGACTGGACGTGGACGCCGAAGGGGCTGGGCTTCTGGTGGACGGGCGCCCTGCCGGAGCCAACGCGGCAGTTCGCGCCCGTCCAGCAGCCGGTGATCGTCAGCGATGGGTTCGAGGGCATGTTCGGATCGCGTTCGGGCGGTGGGCGTCGGCGCAGCCCGACGCACGCCCATCCGTTGGAGACGTGGCGGCTGCTGACGGCGCGTGCTGCCGGATTGGATGGTGCGGGCAGCGGCGTGTTTCCACGCGCCGGCCTGCTGCGCATCGGCTGGCCGGACGCCAGGCACCCGGAAGACGTGGACGTGCCGGTGGAATCCGCCCCCGCGGCATCGCTGACCATCGGTGCCCCCGATATCGCCGGCGACGGCATCGAGATCGCCATCCTGCCGACGCCGACTCCTGCCGGCCACGGTCCCACGCTGTCCGCAGTCGCGACGCGCGAGGTCCTGAGCGTGCGTATCACAGGCGGCGAGGTGCCGGTCACGCTGCCGCGGCCCAGCGCCAAGACGCTGTGGATGCTGGCCGTCTCCGAAGGTGGGCGTCCGACGCTGGCCACGGTGAACACCGGCGCTGAGATCACGGTGCTGGAAGGCGACGAGCTGCCGGCAGGCATGGCCGCGCTCGGCGCCGGACCCACGGCGACGCAGGAGGCGGCCCTGGACATCTCGGAACTCCCTCCTGGGCGCCACCGTCTGTGGGTCGGCTATGGCCCGGTCACGCTGGGTGACGCATTCAAGGCCAAGCCGCGTGCGGCCGGGTTCTGGTCGGGTGAACTGGTGGCGGGACCGATCAGCGTCGAGGTGCCTGCAGTCGTCCAGGAGCCCGGCAAGCCGTAGCAGGCGAGGCTGTGCTCGACCACGTCGCAGCGCTCCGACGTCCGCCACGGTTACCAAGCAGTTACACCCGCGCTCCGCCGTGGACGTTAGATCCGTAGCAGGACCGCGCGCCGCCGCGCCCGGCCCCACCACTTGCCACGGAGCCCACCCATGCGCCTGATCCCCACGTTCCTCGCCCTTCCCTGCCTCGCGCTCGCCTGCCTCGGCGGCGCGCTGCCGGCCGCCGACGCGCCCGCGCGCGTGCCGCT
>JACDGQ010000635.1 GCA_013821615.1 Planctomycetota bacterium | reverse complement strand
CCGTCGCGCTGCGCGGCGCGCCCGGCCCGGGGGTGACCGTGACGGTGAGCACGGTGCTGGCGAAGGCCGCCGTGCGCTGCGGCACGTCCAGCGCCGCACTGATCGCCACCGGCGGCTGCGGACCATAGACCGCGATCTCGCGCAGCATCAGCTTGCTGGGCATGGCGTTGCCCCAGGCGCGCGTGCTGGCGTCGGGCAGGAAGCCGTGCGTGGCGCGGCGCGCGACCACGCGCACGCCATCGGCGACCACCGCGGGGAAGGCGTCGCAGTGACGGTTGTCGTCGAGCAGCCACGTGGCGTAGCGGCAGCCGACCGTGGTCAGCGATTCGCTGGGCGCGCAGGCGCTGCGCACCTCACGCACCGTGGTCCAGGCGCCCGCACTGCGTACCTGCAGGTCGTAGTCGAGCAGCGCGCAGAAGCCGTTGTCGGCGTGCAGGCCGTAGAGCACCACGTGGTCGATGCGGCGCGGCTGATCGAAGGTCAGGTCAAGGGTCTGCGGCTGCGCCGTCAGATCGCCGCTCCACAGCGCCTTGCCGTCGGTGCCGCCGGTGGGATTGCCGGCCTGCCAGGTCTGCAGCACGCCGTCGGTCAGCGTGGCGGGATCGCCTTCGGCGGCGCCCGACCAGGCGAGGTGCGCGCGCGGCGCGTGATTGCGGCCGAAGTCCTGGCGCATGGGCTGCGCGGTGCGGCCCGGGGCGAGGCGCACATAGGTGGCGAGCTGGCCGACGTCGACACGCAGCACGCCGCCCGTGGGCTTCAGAGCATGCAGGTTGCCGAAGGCGTCGGCCACCTCGACCGTCGTATCGCCACCGCTGATGGTGAGCGCCAGCGGCAACGGCTCCAGGCCGAGATTGCGCAGCACCAGCACGTCGCCGGCGGCGCCCGCGTAGCGCAGGCCCAGGAACAGCTCGTTGCCCGGATCGCCGAAGTCGAGCGCGCCGGCGTAGGCGCGGCCGGCGGTCAGCGCCTGGCGCACGCGCTGGGTGAAGACCGCGGGGTGCGGACCGTTACACGACCACACCCAGCTCGGGCAGTCGCCGAAACCGTGGTCGTTGACGTAGAAGTGGTTGTCGTGCTCGGGTGGGATGCCCAGGCTGGCCATCAGGTCGACGTGCAGCCCTAGGCGCGCGGCCTGCGCACCACCCATCCAGTTCTCGCCGCGCACGCCGCTGATCGCGCGCTCGGTCTGCCAGACCTCCTTGCCGCCATCGCCATACTTCGCCATCAGCGCGCGCAGCGCGCCAACCTTCCAGCGCCAGTGCGTCGGATCGATGCTCTCGTGGCCCTCGTAATCGTGCAACGAGAGGATGTCGACCAGGTCCTTGCCGCCCTCCTTGTAGAAGGCTTCATACCAGCCCAGGTCGATGCCGCAGACGTCGGGGCCCATGATGCGCGCGGCCGGGTCGACCTCCTTGATGACCGCGCGCGCGGCCTTCAGCGTGGCCACGTAGTCGTGCGGGTTGAAGGTGAAATTCGGTTCGTTCATCACCTCCCAGATCGGCACCTTGCCCTTGAAGCGGGTGACGATGGTGCGCACCGCGTCGGGCTGGCAGTCCTTCTTGTCGGAGAGCTGGACGAACCAGGTGCAGCCGCTCGCCTGGGCTGCAGCGATCTGCTTCTCGAGTTCGTCCAGGCGCTGCGGTTCGTTGACCGCGTGCAGGCGCTGGTTGATCAGCCCGGCGAAGGCGTTGCGCATGGGATCGGTGGCGCCACCGGACGGCGTGTCGCGTTCGAGCGCGACCACGCCGGCGTAGCGCTGGGTGACGCCGAAGAACTGCGCGCTGGTGCCGAGCTCGACGCCACCGCTGGTCCACGCGCACTCGACCAGGCACCAGCCATACGCCGCCGGCGTGAAGGCCAGTTCCTGGCGCGCCTCGGCACCATCGACCAGATCGAGATCGAAGGCGCCTGCCGCCAGTTCGTGGCGCAGGGTGTCCAGCACGCGCCACGCGCCGTGCGCGCGGTGCACGCGGCGCTCGGCCTTGCCGACCAGCGCCGTGATGCGGATCGGCGCAAGGTCATAGGCCACGCCGCTGGGCAGGTCGACGGTGAGCGCGGGGTTGAAGCCGAGCGCCAGCACCTGGCGCTGGGTGACGCCGGCGCGCTGCGGATCGAAGAAGTCCGGAGCCACGCGCAGCACCGCCGGCGCCGGGCGGTAGTAGGCGAGGTTGGGATTGTCGCGGGTGAACTCGTGCGCCGCGCCGACCCACAGCCGTCCGGTGGGATCGAACGCCAGCGGGGTGTAGCCGCTGTGCACGCTCCACGGGTCGGCCCAGCGGAACTGCCCTTCGCGCGCCGTGACCGTGGTCAGGTCCGGGCTGTAGCGCAGCAGGTGCCCAGGATTGCCGAAGGTCCACGCGCAGAGTGCGCCGTCCGGTCCGACCGCGATGCTGTGCAGCGGCTCGGAGCCGTCGGCGCTGCGCGTCTCGCTGGCGGCGCCGATCACCGTCACCAGCTTGCCGGCGGGATCGACGCGGTAGAGCTGGTGGCGGCTCGCGAGGATCCACAGGTCGCCCGTGGGATCGGCGGCGACGTCGACGACATCGCTCAGCGGGCGCTGCAGCGGGATCGGCGCGCCCAGGGCGCCGTCCGCGCCGATGACGTCGATGTGGTCGGCCGCGACACGCTCGTCGCCGCCCGCGAGCACCGCGAAGCGCGTGACCCCGCCGGCCGGCCACGCCGTGATCGCC
>JACDGQ010000634.1 GCA_013821615.1 Planctomycetota bacterium | reverse complement strand
GGCCGGCAACCCGCACATGGTCCTCCGTCGCAGCTTCGCTGGACTGGTGCTGCTCGCCCGTCTCGGCATCCAGTACCTGCTCATCGCACAGCTGAAGCGCATCTCGCGCCGCGCTGCGCGCGCCTGGCGCACCCGCCTCGACCGCAGCGGCGGTCGGCTGATCGCTGCGCACGCGCGCCGCCACGGCGGGCTGCTGATCAAGATCGGTCAGTACATCGCGTCGCGGCCGGACATCTTCCCGCTCGCGTACGTCGATGCCTGCGCGCCGCTGCGCGACCAGGCGCCGGCGCGCCCGTTCGCGGTGGTCGCCGCGGTGCTGGACGAGGTCTACGAGGGGCGCACCGCCAAGCACTTCGCGCGCATCGAGGAGACGCCGCTGGCCGCCGCGAGCTTCGGCCAGGTGCACCGCGCGTGGCTGGCCGATGACGGGCGCCTGGTGGCGGTGAAGATCCAGTACCCTGAGCTGGCCACGACCGTCGCCGCCGACCTGTGGCTGGTGCGCTTGGCGGTGCGCCTGTTCGCGCTGCTGCTGCCGGGCTTCCCGCTGATCACGGTCTACGAAGAGATCTCGCGCACCAGCCGCGAGGAGCAGGATTACCTGCACGAGGGCAGCGCCGCCGACCGCCTGCGCCCCGGCCTGGCCGAGCGCGGGCTGCGCGTACCCGTGGTGCTGTGGCCGCACACCCGCGAGAAGGTGCTGGTCATGGAGTACGCCGCCGGCACCACGCTGGGCATGCTCGAACTCGGCCCGCTGGGGGAACGCGAGCGCCGGCGCCTGGCCGACGTGATCATCGAGAGCTTCCTCTACATGCTGCTCGAGATGGGCTTCTTCCACGCGGATCCGCACGCCGGCAACTTCATCTACGACACCACGGCACCGCAAGGGCCGCAGCTGTGGCTGATCGACTTCGGCATGACCTCGAGCATCACCCGGCGTGAGGCCGCGCTCTACCGCGACTTCCTCGACTGCCTGCGCCGCAACGACACCGACGGCATGATCGACCTGCTCACCAAGCTCGGCTGGGTGCTGCCGGGTGCCGACCTCGCGCACCTGCGCGTGCTGGCGCGCGAGGTCTTCGCCAGCCTCGGCCACCTCAGCCCGACCACCTTCAAGGGCTCGCGCCGCGAGGCCGAGCTGGGCGCCAAGATCGCCGAATTCCTGCGCCGCATCGACGGCCTCGTTCTGCCGCGCCACACCATCATGCTGTCGCGCGCCACCGGTCTGATCGAAGGCGTGTGCATGGAGCTGGTGCCCGGCACCAACCTGCTCGACCTCATCCGCCCGCGCCTCGCCGGCCTGACCGGGCTGCGCACCCAGCTCAGCCGCTGGTGGCAGGATCTGCAAGAAACCTGGAAGGCCTACCGTGGGCTGCCGGAGCGCGTCGAGGCGCTGGCCGCGCGGCCGGCGCCGGCGCAACGTTCGCAGGCGCTGCTGGCGGCGCTGCTGCTGATCGCGGCGCTGCAGCTGGAGCCGGGCACGGTGCGCACCATCGCCGCGAGCGTGGCGGGGTGCGCGGTGGCGATCGCGGTGCTGCGGGGGAAGTGAGGCGCCTAAGAGGCGGTTTCAAAACCCTCCGCCAGTTCCGCGAGTTCCCGCCGGAATCCGCCTGACAGGATCGGGAACCGGCACCACGTCTTCGGATCGAGGTTCTCGTCATCCAGATGGAACGCCGGCGCGAAGCGCTCGCGCTTCCACTGATTGCGGCACCACAGGGTGAAGAAGCGCGCCAGCCAGGTGCGCAGCTGCGCGGGGCCGTGGGCGGGGAACTCGGCGCAGAGGTGCGGCAGGATGGCCTTGGGCGGCAGCTTGTCGCGGATGGCGAGGCGTTCGATGCGATCGAGCACCGGGAAGGGCATGAGGTCGTCCTCGCTGCGCTGCGCGGCACCGACGGGGCGCAGCTCGGGCGTCGAGCGCTGGCCGGTGACGACGCCGAGCACTGACAGCGGCGCGTGACCATGCGGGCCGGCGCATTCCACCCATTCCAGCCAGCGCCGCAGGAAGGCCTTGTCGATGCCGGCGATCGGGCTGAGGCCGCCGCAGGTGTCGCCGTCCATGGTGGTGTAGCCGACGGCGGCCTCGCTGCGGTTGCTGGTGGCGAGCAGCAGCTTGTCCTCGAGGTTGGCGACCAGCCACACGCCCGGGGCGCGCGCCCGCGCCTGGATGTTCTGCAACGCGAGGTCGTCGCGCCGCCAGTCCGGGACGCGGCCGAGCGCGGCGCCGACCGCCGCGATGTAGCCCTGCACGAAGGGCTCGACGTCGAATTCGAGATGGCGCGCGCCGAGCGCCGCCGCCACCGTGCGCGCCGCGTCGCGGGTGACCGCGCTGCTGTTGGCGGTGCCCTGGTAGACGGTGGTGAGCAGCCGCGCGGTGAGCGCGGGCGCGTCCGCGCAGCCGACCAGCATGGGGATGTGCGCGAGGCGGGCGCAGAATTCCGCGGCGCCGAGCTCGGCCAGGCCGCGCGCCACCATCAGCGCGATCAGCGCCACCACCGCGGTCGAATCGCAGCCGCCGCTGAGGCTGACCACGAAGCCCTGGCTGCGGCTCTTGCGCAGGTAGTCGAAGAGCGCCAGGGTCTCGGCGCGGGTGAACTCCTCCTCCTTGAGCGCCGCGACCCCCTCCCAGGCGGCGACCGGCAGCGGCGCGGCGGGCACGCCGGCATCAGCCCAGCGGTGCGCGGCGCGCACCAGGCC
>JACDGQ010000633.1 GCA_013821615.1 Planctomycetota bacterium | reverse complement strand
CTGCAGGGGCGGCCCAATCCGCGATCCACGATTGGGCCGCCCCTGTAGGGCTCAGACACCCATTTTCACCATGGACCCAGGGCGTTGCCCTGGGCTGGGATTGGGCCGCGCCTGCGGCGCTCTGGACAATGAGAGCCGATCGCAACCGAAAGATGTGGGTAATGAGCAGGCGTAGGACGCTGGGCACGCGTCTAGAGTCGCAGCTCTCCCGTATCCCCTTCCTCCCCCCGATTGATCATCGCCGCCGCCGTGCGCTCCATCTGCATGAGGAACATTGGCCGCTGCTGCTCAGGCATCGCCGACGCCGCGACCGCCTCCCGCATGCAGCGCAGCCATTCGCGGGCCTCGGCCGGGCCGATCGGGAAGGGCAGGTGGCGGGCGCGCAGGCGGGGGTGGCCGCGCCACGGCGAGTAGCGCGCCGGGCCGCCCCAGAATTCGCTCTGGAAGGCGGCCTGCTTGGCGCGGGTCTCATCCATGGTCGGTGGGAAGAGGGAGGCGATCGCGCTGCCGGCGATACGCCCATAGAAGTCGGCAAGGAGCGGTTCCAGGACCGCGTCGCCACCCAGATCGTCGTAGCGGCTCATGTGCGCAGCGTGGCCGGTCATGCGTCTGCGCAAAGGGTCGGGAATGGCATGCGTCCAGTTCGTGAGTCCTAACCGACCCACTGCATGCCGGTTGCATCTTGCACTGCTACGAGAACTGCCAGTTGCAGGAAGTAGTTTCTGGTTGCATAGAGTAGAGCCTATTAGCAGTATCCCAGTCCAGTGGAGCTGGCCGTGCTTCCAACCCAACGTCTGTCGCCGAAGAATCAGGTGACCATCCCGCGCGAGGCCCGTGCCCTCCTGCAGGAGGCCGGCGTCGATCATTTGCGCGGCATGAAGCACGCGATGCCGACCGTCGGCGGCGCGGGAAATGCCGGGAAAAGCGCCGAAAACCGCGTCTATCCGATCCTCCTGCTGCTCACCGAGAAGGAGCTTCAGCGCCGCGAGCAGCGCATCCTCGACGATGCCCGGTTGAGCCCCGAACAGCGCCTGCACCTGGTCACCGCGCTCAATGGCGAGATGGCCTCGATGGCGATCGACGCCCAGCACCGCGTGGTGCTGCCCGCCCACCTGGTCGGCTACCTCGGCCTCGAGCGCGACGTCTTCTTCGTCTGCACCAACACCACCATCCAGGTGTGGAATCCCGCCGACTATCTCGCCTGGTCGGGCCGCGATGCGGGCCCCAGCTACAACGCCGACCTCAACTCCTACCTGATGATCTAGGCATGAGCACCGCCCCCGCCGCCCGGATCCACGCCATCACGACCATGGAGACCGCCATGCACGATGTTCCACTCGGTCGCCTGCTGCACGCCCTCGACGCCGCGGTGGAGCACTCCACCGCCAGCGGCACCGACCTGCAGGGCGACCTCGAACTCGCCGCCCTGCGCCTCACCTGCCTGCGCCGGCGCCTCGGCCCGGCGGTGGCCGAGGACAGCGCCTATCTCGCTTTTTTGCGCCGCACCGTCGACCACGCGGCCGCGGCGGTGCCGCGCGTGGCCGTCGGTGCCTGAGCCGACCGACGCCGCGGCGCGTCACATCCCGGTGCTGCTCGCGGAGGTGGTCGAACACCTCCGCCCCGCGCCGGGCCGGCGGGTGCTGGACTGCACCCTGGGTCTGGGTGGCCACAGCGAGGCCCTGCTCGCGGGCGGGGCAACGGTCCACGGAGTGGACCGCGATGCGCAGGCGCGCGCGCTGGCGACGGCGCGGCTCGCGCCGTTCGGCTCGCGCTTCAGCGTGCGCGCCGGGACCTTCGCCGACGCCATGGAGGCGTTGGTCAGGGAGGGGGAGCGTTTCGACGGCGTGTTGGCGGATCTCGGGGTTTCGAGCATGCAACTTGACGACGACAACCGGGGCTTCTCGATCCGCTCGGCCGCGCAGGCCGACATGCGCATGGGCGACGGCTGCCCGCGCAGCGCGCTCGAGCTGATCGACGCGCTCGGCCAGGACGAACTCGCCGACATCATTTACCAGTACGGCGAGGAGCGCCTCAGCCGGCGCATCGCCGCCGCCCTCAAGCGCGGCCGCACGGAAGGCCGCCTGCACACCGGCGCCGAGCTCGCCGAGGAGATCCGCCGCGTGGTGCCCGGTCACCATCAACGCCATCCCGCGGGCCGCACCTTCCAGGCCCTGCGCATCGCCGTGAACGACGAGCTCGGCCAGCTCGACCGCCTGCTCGCCGCGCTGCCCGCGCTGCTCGCCCCGGGCGGGCGGGCGGTGGTGATCAGCTTCCACAGCCTCGAGGACCGCGCCGTGAAGACCGACTTCCGCGATCGCCGCGAGGCCGGCACCTATGCCGACGCCGCGCGCCGGGTGATCACCGCCGGTGCAGCCGAACTGTCCGCCAACCCGCGTTCCACCCCCGCCAAGCTGCGCTGGGCCGAACGCGCCGGAGCCCACCCATGAAGCGTCCCGACCTCGTCCTCCACGCCCTGGTCGCGGTGGCCTGGATCAGCCTGGCCCTGGCCATCGCCCTCAAGGTCGCGCTGCTCGGCAACGAGCAGGCCGCGCTCGCCAAGCAGCGCGGCGCCGACTTCAAGGCGCGCACCGACCTCGCCTACAAGCAGGAGCGCCTGCGCGCGGTCCTCGACCAGGCGGCCAGCCCGACCGCGCTCGAGGACATCGCGCGCCGCATCGAGCTGCCGCTCGC
>JACDGQ010000632.1 GCA_013821615.1 Planctomycetota bacterium | reverse complement strand
AGGTCGAGGTGCAGAAGCGCGCGTACGGCGCCGTCATCACCGACCGCTCCAAGCCGCGCCTGCGCATCGTGCTCGGACTCATCCACCACGAGGGCCGCTATCTGGTCGCGCGGCGCCGCGCCGGCAGCCACGTGGGCGGTTTCTGGGAACTGCCGGGCGGCAAGCGCGAGGCGGGCGAGGACGACCGCACCGCGCTGGCGCGCGAGCTGCGCGAGGAGCTGGGCGGCGAACTGCTGGCAGCGCGCGCGCTGCTCGCCTATGCCCACGATTACGGCGACCGCTATCTGGCCTTCCAGGTCTACCGCTGCCGGCTGTTCGATCCCGGCGCGGTGCGGCCGCTGGCCAGCGACGAGCTGCGCTGGGTGACGCCGCAGGAGTTCGTCGCCCTCGCCTTCCCGCCGGCGAACCAGGCGATCCTCGAGCGCATGCGCACGTACCACCGCCTGCCCGCGCCGTGAGCGCCGGACGCTGGCGGCAGCTGCTGCTCACAGTCACCTTCGTGCCGGCCTGCTGGTTGGCGATGATGGCGGTGCACGAACTCGGACACGTCCTGGCCGGGTGGGCGACCGGCGGCACGGTCGACCACGTGGTGCTGGGGCCATTCGCGCTGTCGCGCACGGAGATGCGCGACAACCCCCATCCGCTCTGCGAGATCTGGAGTGGTCCGCTGCTCGGCGCCCTGCTGCCGTGGCTGCTGGTGCTGGGCTGGCGGCTCGCGCGCGTGCCGGCAACGCACCTGCCGCGCTTCTTCGCCGGTTTTTGCCTGGTCGCGAATGGCGCCTACCTGATGGCGGGTGCGTGTACCGGCGATGGCGATGCCGGTGAACTTATCGGGCTGGGCGCGCCGGTGTGGGTGCTGGTCGTGGTCGGCCTGCCCATGCTGCTCGGCGGGCTGCGCGCGTGGCATGGGCTGGGGCCGGCATTCGGGATGGGAAATGGTGGCGAGCGGGTGGCGGCGGGGCAGGTCGTGGGCTCGGCTGCGCTGCTCGCGCTCATCATCATGCTCGAACTGGTGCTGACGCCAAGGTGACGCGCGCGCGTCCGTCCGGGGCCGTTCCTCGCCCACCTACGGCGCCGTCGCCATCTCCAGCACCGGCCACATCCCCGGCCGGCAGGCGACGATGTCGTTGTGGGCGAGGTCCCAGGGGGCGCCGCTCCAGGTGCGCAGTTCGTAGCCGAGGGCCGCGACGATCGCGGCGCCCGCCGCTTGGTCCCAGGGGAAGATCTTGGGGATGGCGTAGGCGTCGAGGTGGCCAAGCGCGAGGTTGGCGAGGTCGAGCGCGGCCGAGCCGAAGGTCTTGTACTGGCGGATGCGCGGCGCCAGGCGCGCGAGCAGGCGCACGCTGCGCTCGCGCTCGGCGAGATCCCACGGCCAGTCGGTGGCGACGATCCAGCTGCGCTCCTCGCCCGCGGGCGTCGCTGGCGGGAGGGGCTGATCGCCCGACCAGGCGCCGAGCCCGGCGCCACCGCTGACGGTGATGCCGCACAGCGGGCCATGCACCACGCCCAGGACCGGGCGATCGCGGTGGGAGAGACCGATGCTGAGCGACCAGTAGGGGATCCCGCGCGCGTAGTTCGCGGTGCCGTCCAGCGGATCGATGTGCCAGGTCCACGGGCTGTCGGCCGGGCCGAGGCGGGTGCCCTCCTCGCCGGCGATGCGGTGCGTTGGAAAGTGCCGCGCGAGCGCGCTGCACAGCGCCTGCTCGCTGTAGCGGTCCGCCTCGGTGACCACGTCGACCCCGCCCTTGGCGCTGGCGCTGCGCAGGCTGCCTGCGAGCGCGACCATGCGCTCGCCGACGTCGCGCGCGAGATCGCGGACGATGGTCAGGGTGCCGAGCGCGAGTTCAGCGGGTAGATCCATGCGGGCACGCTGCCGCGCAGGGGTCCGGGTGCAATGGGGAGGCCCTACTGCGCGAGCGGCAGATACCGGTACGCGACCTGCAGGTTCAGCAGCGTCACGGCGGTGGCGAAGACCTCGCCGCCCTGGTCGAGGTGGCGCACCTGACGCGGGTCGACGTGGCGCTTGGCGCCCTCGCCGGTGAATACCGGCAGCAGATTGGCCTGGAGCGCGGCCGACCAGTGCTTCCAGGCGTCACCGCCGGCTTCGCGCATGGCGAGCGAGGCGAACAGCCAGGTCAGGGGATCGGCGCGGCCGTTGGCGTCGCGCACCGGCGGCTGCTGGTCGAGGTGCTCGATCTGGTGCACGGTCGCGGTGTCGCCACGGCGGCCGTAGATGAGGCGCGCGAAAGCGGACAGGCCGAGGCGGCCGAGGTCGTCGTCCTGCGCGGGCAGGCTGCGGCCCAGCGTGCGCCGCGCCTGCTGCAGGAGGCGGCCGGGCACGTACAGTCCGCCTTGCTGCGCGGTCTCGAGGGCGAGCAGCGTGAACCCGCCGAGACCGGCGGCGCCGGGCTGGAGGGGTTCGCCGCGGTCCAGCGCGGCCATCGCCTGTTCGGCCTGGATGCGCAGGTCGGCATCGCCGAGCAGCAAGCCGCCCTCGACCAGCGCCAAGCAGGCGAGGCCGGCGGTGATGGGATTGCCGCCGACCAGCGGCGCGGGCTGCGCGCCGACTTCCCCCGCGCTGGCGGCGGGAGCGTTGCGGGCGGCCATCTCATTGCCCAGCCAGTCGAGGCCGTGCCGCGCCGCAGCGGTGCGCACGCGGTCGCCGAAGCCCTCGCCGAGCAGGGCGAGCACGGC
>JACDGQ010000631.1 GCA_013821615.1 Planctomycetota bacterium | reverse complement strand
GAGCAGCACATGACCATGACCCTCGCCGGCGCGCCGCAGCCGGCGCGCGACCAGGTGGTCGCGGCCGAGCTGTCCGCCAAGGCGGAGGTGCTGGCGATCGCGGCGGACGGTCGCGAGATCACCACCGCCTTCACCGTGACCACCTCAACGGTGACCCGCGCGGGAGTTCCCGGCGAGCTGCTGCCCAAGGGCACGGTGATCACGGCCGACAGCAGCGGCGGCAAGACCGTTTTCAGCATCAATGGCGCCGCCGCCGCGCCCGAGCTCGCCCAGGCCCTCGAAGTGGTGATCCACATGAGCAATCCGAAGAACCGCAACGACGATCAGATCTTCGGCAGCACCACCAGGCGCGCGGTGGGCGACAGCTGGCCCGTCGACGGCGCCGCCGCCGTGGCGGACCTGGTCAGGGAGGGGAAGCTGCAGGTCGACCCCGCCGACTTCACCGGCAAGACCACGGTGGTCGAGCTGGTCCCGGGCGGCAGCGCGCCGGCCCTGCGCATCAGCGCGGTCATGGAACTCGGCAAGGTGGCCATGCCGCTGCCGCCCGGGATGAGTGTCACCAAGGGCAGCTTCACCGGGCACTTCACCGGGCTCTTCCCAGTCGACGTCAGCAAGCGCAGCCTCAGCCAGAGCATGTCGATGGACGGCAAATTCGACTGCGCCGGCGACATGCAGGGCAAGGCCATGACCATGACCATCGTGATCAAGCAGGGGATCGCGGCGTCGTTCACCTACTGAGCGCGGGCCGGTCGACTGGACCGCCACCGGCCGTTGACCGTGCCGCTCACGAGCCCTTCACCGCCCCGGCGAACTTCACGAAGCCCGTCGCCTGCGCCTTGAGCCGCTCGGCGAGCTTGGCATCGCTCAGCCGACCGTCGGTGAAGAGCTCCTTGCCGGCGCCGAGGAAGACGCGGTTGGGGTACATGTGCGCGTTGCGGTAGCCGGCCACGCCCTGGAAGTGCTCGACCGCGCGCAGCCCCTGGAACTGCCCCGCGCCGATGCCGACGAAGGCGCAGGGCCGGCGGTCGAAGCCCTGGGGATAGGGCAGCATGTCGGTGAACAGCTTGAGCACGCCCGGGTAGCTGCCGTTGTATTCGGGGATCACGAAGACCACCCCGTCCGCCACCAAGAAGCGCCCGACCAGCGTGGTGATCCCCGGCGTCGGCTGCTTGTAGGCGGTGGGCGCGAGGAACTCCGGCCCGAGCTCCAGGGCGAGCAGATCGACGCTGCAGCCGAGCGCGGTGTAATCCGCGGCGATCAGGTTCGCGAGGGTGAGAGAAACCGCGCCGGCGCGGTTGGTGCCGGGGATGATGACGATGTGGGGCATGCTGACCTCGACGCGGATTAGAGCGTACTGCGCGCGCCCTGCCACCGGGTCTGCCTGCGCCCTGGTGCGGGGGTCGCGCCCGATGGTCACGTCCAGCGCAGCGGGCGGCGGATTCCTACCGCTGCGCCTGCGGCCTGAGCTGCACCAGCACGTTCGCCCCGATGATCAGCGCCCCGCCGATCACCAGGCTCGGGGTGAAGCGCTCGTTCGCGTAGGCGATGCCGAGCGCCCCGGCGAGCAGGCCCGGCAGCACGAAGGCGAAGGCGCTCGCGAAGAGCGGCTCGCAGCCGTAGATCAGCGCGGCGGCGGTGGCCTCGAGGTGGCGCTGCCACGTGAACATCAGCACCATGCCGAGCAGGGTTGAGACCAGGGTCAGTGCGAGCAGGCAGAGGGCGAGCGACGGTTCGGCCACGGCCTGCACCAGCTGGTGGGCGCCCGGTGCCGTGGCAAGGGCGACTGGCAGCAGGAACGCGGCGCACGCAGCGAAAGCAAGGCAGCTCACCGGCAGGGGCCGGTTGCCGGCGAATGCCGGCCGTTCGACGCACAGGATCTGCGCGGTGAATACGGCCGAGGCGCCGATGGTCTCCCATTCGCCGAGACCGAGCTGCAGGGTGTGCAGATCGAGACCGGCGAGAATGCCGACACCGATCATGACCAGCAGCGCCGCCACCATCACCCGCGCCGCGGGCAGCCGCCGTGAGCGGAATGCCACCCAGGCCGGTACGAAGATGCAGTAGCACTGGGTGAGGAACGCCGAGGTCGTTGCATGGGTGCGGTTCAGCCCGTCGCACTGCAGCAGCATGCCCGCGGCGGTGAACACCCCCAGGAACAGCCCCTGGTTGCGCTCCAGGCGGGTCAGGGCGCTCAGCTGCCCGCGCCAGGCCAGCCACGCCAGCATAAGAAGCGCCGATCCCGCGAAGCGGAGGGTCAGGCTCCATGCGGGCCCGAACAGCTTCGCGGCCTCGGGCATGCGCTCCGCGATGGCGATGTTGTAGGCGCGCATCAGCGGGAAGCTCAGGCCCCACGATGCGCAGGACCCGAGCAGCATCAGGGTGGCCAGGCCGCGGCGGGAGGGTTCGGGGGTCGCCGGTGGAGTGGGGGGGAGGGTCATTGCGGGAGGGTGGCGGGAGCGGGGGGCATGTCGGCGATGATAGGACAGCGGGTGCGGGGACGTTGTCCAGTAGTGGGGTCGCAAAGAATCAGAGCAGGGGTGCGGCCCGGGCCAAGGCATCGCGATCGAGAGCGCCGCAGGCGCGCCCCAGTCTGAGCCCAGGGGCAACGCCCTGGGGTTTGAAACCAAATAAAATATCTCCGAGCCCTGCAGGGCAATGCCTGTAAACTTAGCGGGTAAGCCCCTGTTTTCTTAGG
>JACDGQ010000630.1 GCA_013821615.1 Planctomycetota bacterium | reverse complement strand
CGCCCCACCTGGCCTGTCGCCGGACCGGGCGGCAGCGCTCGCCCCTGGCCTCGCGGCACGCACTGGCGAGCATGCCGCCCATGCTCATCGACCCCCTCCTGCTCGTCCCCGGCACCCTCGAGACCCACGGCCTGCGCCGCCTCGTCGCGGCCGGCATGGTCACCGCAGAGGGCGGCATCCGCCCCGAGCAGGTCCAGCCCGCCAGCCTCGACCTCACGCTCAGCGCCGAGGCCTACCGCATGCCGGGCTCGATCCTGCCGCTGGCGGGCCGCGGCGACGCAGCCGGGGAACGGGTGCGCGACCTGGTCGCCGGCCTGGCGCTCGAGCGCGTCGACCTCGCCCAGCCCACTTGCCTGGGCCGCGACCAGGTCTATTTCGTCCGCCTCAACGAGCGCCTCGACCTGCCGGCCGGGCTGGAGGCCTACGCCAACGGCAAGAGCAGCACCGGCCGCGTCGACCTCGCGACACGGGTACTCGCGGACGGCAGCCCACGCTACGACCGCGTGCCCGCCGGCTACCGCGGCGAGCTGTGGCTGGAGCTCATTCCGCGCAGCTTCAACATCGTCGCGCAGGCCGGCGTGAGCCTCAACCAGGCGATCTTCTTCGCCGAGCGCCTGGTCCTGGGCCAGGCCGACCTCGCCGCGCACCACGCGCGCGCGCCGCTGCTGTTCGAGCCGGACGGCACCCCGAGCGCCCCCAACAGCCTCTTCGACGGACGTCTGGTGATGACCGCCGACCTTGATCGCGAAGTGGTCGGCTGGGTGGCCAAGCGCACCCACCACCCACTGGTGCTGGCGAAGCTCGGCGCACACCGCCCCGAGCATTTCTTCGCGCCCCTGTCACGCCCCGATTCGGGTTTCCTGTGCCTGGAGCAGGACCACTTCTACATCCTCGCCACGCGCGAGCGCGTCGCCGTGCCCGCCGAGCTGGCCTGCGAGATGGTGCCCTTCGACCCCACCGCCGGCGAGTTCCGCGCGCACTACGCCGGCTTCTTCGACCCCGGCTGGGGCATCTTCGCCGGCCAGGCGCGCGGCGCGCCCGCGGTACTCGAGGTGCGCCCGCACCAGGACGACATCATCCTGCGCCACGGCCAGCCGATCTGCGCGATGGCCTATGAGATCCTGCAACAGCCCTGCGCGCAGCTCTACGGCGCCTGCGGCAACAACTACGCGACGCAGGAGGGCCCGCGGCTCTCCAAGCACTTCGTGCCTTGAACATGGAGACCTGAGAGGGATAGAACAGGAGGGCGCGGAGGCGCGGAGAAGAAGCGGGCTGGCTTCCACGCCGCGTGCCTGGAACCGTGATGAATTCCAGACCGATGAGACAGGAGACCGCCTGGCTTCCGAAGACGTTCGCCAGTCCTCTTGCCTTCCCCTCCGCGCCTCCGCGTTCTCCTGTTCTATCCTCCCCGGCTTCACCTGGCGCCGAGCGCCCGCTTGAAGACCCGCGTCTGGGTGTGCACCGGCAGGTAGATCAGCACCGTGGTGCCCTTGCCCTGGTCGCTGGTCAGGTGCAGGGCGCCCTCGTGCTCGCGCACGATGCGCTGGACCAGGCTCAGGCCCAGGCCGGTGCCCTGGCTCTTGGTGCTGAAGAAGGGCGTGAAGATGCGCGTCTGGATGTCCTTGGGGATGCCGCAGCCGTTGTCGGTGACGGCGATCTCGACGGCGGGGACGCGCAGCGGGCAGTCCGCGCCGACGCTGCGCGCCACGCACGACAGGCACGGCACCGGCGCCTGGCGTAGCGCGTCCAGGGCGTTGTTGAGCAGGTTGCCGAGCACCTGGCGGATCTGCCCGGGATCGGCGAGCAGCGCGGTGCAGTCGGCGCTGACGCGGAACAACAGTTTGAGCCCGTCCGGCAGGTCGCCGCGACCGCGGCACAGGGTCTCGAGCTCGGCGAACAGCGGGGCGAGCTCGACGCTCTCGCGCAGCGGCGTGCGCAGCCGCGACAGCGACAGGAAGTCCTCGACGATGCGCGCCAGGCGGTCGGCCTCACTGACCAGGATGCGCGCCAGCGCCTCGGCGTCGCGCTGGCCACCCTCGGCGGAGATCTCGGCGAGCTCCTGCGCGCACCCGCGCAGGCTGGTGAGCGGGTTGCGCACCTCGTGGGCGATGCCGGCGGCCATCTCGCCGAGCGCGAGCAGGTGCTCGGCGCGGTGCGCGCTGTCCTCGAGGATCTTCAGGCGGGTCTCGTCGGCGATCAGCAGGGTGCGGCCGATCGGCACGCCGCGGCGGTCGAGCAGCTGGGTGACGCGCAGCACCAGCTGGCGGCCCTGCGGACCGGGAACACGCTCCAGCGCCGGGCACTCGCCCTGCTCGAGCAACGCGAGGATCGGGCGCAAAGTGTCGTCGCCGAGCAGCGCCGAGACTTGCAGGCCCTGCACCGGCCCACCCAGGCGCAGCAGGCGCACCGCCTCGGCGTTGGCATAGGCGATCGCTCCCTGGTGGTCGATGGCGAGCACGCCCTCGCCGAGCTGGTCGAGCAGCTCGCCGGTGAAGATGCGCTGGTCGTGCAGGCGGCGGCCGAGCAGCTGGCCGAGCAGGTCGACCAGGAACAGCGCCGCGATCTGGGTGATCAGCGAGCCGATGACGCGCTGGGCATCGACCAGCGCGGGGTTGAGCGTCAGGAAGGCCTCGCCGAAGGGCGCGTGGCCGGTGAGGTAGAGCGCGGCGCTGCCGGCGAGCAGCGCGCTGCCCACCGC
>JACDGQ010000629.1 GCA_013821615.1 Planctomycetota bacterium | reverse complement strand
GGCATCCGCGGCAACGCGCGCCGGCAAGCCGTCCGCGCCGCCGACCTCGACGGCCGCCAGGCCCAGGCCGGTGAGCAGGGTGCGCAGCCGCGGCGTGCCGCTGTGGACGAGCAGCGCACCGTCGACGCCAGGATCGCGACGGAAGGTCTCCCAGCGCGGCTCTGCCGCCAGGAAGGGGGACGCCACCAGCTGGTAGTCGTGCTCGGCGAGCGCGGCAGCTGCCGCGGCCACGATCGCGATGGTGATGAGATCGTCGGACGGCGCGGGGCCCTCATAGAGCAGTGCGATGCTGCGCGTCATGCCCTGGGCGAAGAGCTGCGCACGCCGGCTGCGCTGGTACCCGAGTTCGGCGACCACGCGCAGGATGCGCTCACGGGTCGCGGCGCTCAGCGTGCCCGGTTTCTCGGGCCAGCTCAACGCCTGGCTCACCGCCGGTACCGAGACCCCGGCGCGGCGCGCCACGTCGGCGCTGGTGGGGCGCGCGGCGGAAGCCGGGGTCGTTTCGCGTTCCTTGCTCATAAAGCGCTTTATATATCGCTTTATGAATTAAACAAGCAGAGCTGCCCCGGCGCCGGGTTGACCAGGCGGCGCGGAAGGCAGCCGACCTGGGCGCTAGGGAATCAGCGTGCACCGACGATGCTGCTGCCCATGAAGCCTGGCCTCGGCATCTTTGAATACGTCGGTCGGCGGACCCTGGCCGGCTTCGGCTACCTCGGCGAGGTGGTGACGATGATCCTGCAGTTCGCCGTCCAGCTGCCGAGGTTGCGCGGCGTCAGCGCCTCGGTGCTGTGGCGTCAGGTGCAGTTCACCGGGCTCGAGGCGGTGCCGTTCACCGCGCTGCTCGCCCTGCTCACGTCGCTGAGCGTGGTCGCGCAGATCCAGCTCGTCGGCCTCGGTCAATCCCAGCTCTTCGGCAAACTGCTGGTCGTCGTCCTGGTGCGCGAACTCGGGCCCCTGATCGTGGCCTTGGTGGTGATCGCGCGCAGCGGCACCGCGATCGTCACGGAGCTGGGCAACATGCGCGTGGCCGGCGAGGTGCGCGCCTTGCGGCTCGCCGGCATCGATCCCTTCGGCTATCTGGTGGTGCCCCGCCTGGCGAGCGTGGCGGTGGCGGTGTTCTGCCTCGGCCAGGTGTTCATCGCCATCGCCCTGGCGGGCGGCTACGTGCTCAGCCGGCTGCTGGTCGAGGACGCCCCGCCGCTGCGCGAGTACATCGGCGAGCTCACCGCCCAGCTGTCCGCGGCCGACGCCTTGATCCTGGCCATCAAGACCGTCATCCCCGGTCTGCTCATCGCCGCCATCACCTGCCGCGAGGGCCTGGCCGGTCCGCCCATCGCCACCGAGGTCCCGCGCACCACCACGCGCGCGGTAGTGCGCGCGATCGCGGCGGTATTCGCCTGGGACGCCCTGGTCACCGCCACGATCTACAAGCTGCTATGACTTCCTCACGACCAACCGCACGTTTCGCCCCCAGTGTGGCGCCCCGCTACCAACGGCGGTGCGAAGTGCGGAGTGCGGAGTGCGGAGTGCGCGCGCCTACCGGGTCGGCACGTGATCAGCGATACCTCTGCCGCGGCAACAGCGCGATGGCATCCCGGACATGCCGGCATCGCGGTCACTCCGCACTCCGCACTCCGCACTCCGCCCCCGCCGTCACCGCGCGCCACGCGCAGGGCAGCAAACCATGACCGCCCTCATCGAATTCTCAGCGGTCGGCTGCCACGCGCGCGATTTCGCCACCCCGCTGCTCGCCGACGTCGACTTCACCCTCGCGGCCGGCGAGGCCGTGGCCTTGGTCGGCCCAGCCGGCGCGGGCAAGAGCACCGCCCTCGGCCTGGCGGTCGGTGAGAGCCGGCCGAGCCGCGGCGAGGTCCACGTCTTCGGCACCGACACCAGCCACCTCGACCGGGCGGGCCTCGTCCATCTGCGCTCGCGCATCGGCTTCGTCCCGCAGCAGGGCGCGCTGCTCGGCAACCTGACCCTGCTCGAGAACCTCGAGCTGCCGCTGCGCTACCATCAGCGCGCGGACGCCGCGCACATCGCAGAAGCCCTGCGCGACGCCTGCGGGCTGCTCGAATTCGAGCCCGAGGACATCCCCCTCTGCCTGCCCGCCATGGCCACCCAGGAGATGCGCCAGCTCGTCGCGCTGGCGCGCAGCCTGGCCTTGAGGCCACAGGTGCTGATCGTCGACGAGCCCGCGCTCGGCCTGGGCGGCAACGCCCAGCGCGAGATCTGGCGGCTGCTCGCCGGCCTGCGCGAGCGCAGCGGCCTCGCCCTGCTCATCGCCAGCCACGACCAGGCCGCGGCGCGCGCCCTCACCGACCGCGTGGTCGCGCTGCCGGCCCGACATCACGATACGCGACGCATGTCGCGGAGCATGCGGTTGTAGGACCGCCGTCGGACGGCCTCGGTCCGAGGTCCGGCGTCCGGGGTCTCGCTGTGCAGAGTCTTTCCCGACATCGGACATCGGACAGGAGTCATGCCGCATCCCGCTGCCGATGGATCCAACACCGGCATGCCACGGCCGTACCTTGGCGGAGACCCCCATGCGCAACCCCCTCGACCGCATCGCCAGCTATGCCAGCGTCGCCTGCCTGGCCGGCCTGGTCGCGTGGCTGTTCCTGGCCGCCTCCTGCTCCTCGTCGGGTGGCGCCGGTACCCGCGCCGACAGCCGGCCGGCCGTGCCAGCGCCGCCCGCGACCGCGGCC
>JACDGQ010000628.1 GCA_013821615.1 Planctomycetota bacterium | reverse complement strand
CGCCTGGTCGGCGACAGGCTTGCTGCCACCGAAACCGACCGCGATGAGGCGCTCACGCACCACGCCACGCGCGACCAGGGCCGCGACCACCGCCAGCGCCCGGCGCTGGGTCAGGGCGAGTTCCGCTGCCGCATCACCCTGGTCGTCGGTGTGCCCCTCGACGCGCAGCAGGGTGATGGCCGGCTTGGCAGCGAGAAACGCGGCGATGTGCGCGAGCGCCGGCGCGCTCTCGTCGGTGATGGTCGCGCCGCCCGCGGTGAAGGCGATGGGCACCGGCAGCTGCAACTGGTTGGCGACGATGACGAAGGGCGGACTCTCAACCCCCGTGACGTCCAGCGATCCGCCGCAGATCAGCAGGGCCGAGAGGAGGAGCAGGTTAAATATGCGCATGCGGTCGAGGATATCGCCGCATGCCGTCATCGGCAAGCCCAGGCTGACCACCGCCGCCGCCTGCCGATCCTCGCCACAGCCTCAATGTGGGTGGGCTTCGGCGGGCCCACTCCGGCGGCCTGCAGCAAGACCGGAGCGGTGCGAACCGTGGTTCAGGGCGCAGCCCACGCATACGGCGACGGCGTGACCACCGGGAATGGCAGCTGGTCGAAGCGCCGCGCGCAGGGCTTGGCGCGGAACTGCAGGTCGGCGAAATCGAGCAGCTCCTGCCAGTCTTCGGGTCCATGCGCATGCCCGCCCGCACGGTAGGCGAGACCGCAGCGCGCCTCGACCCCCAGCCAGCCATAGACCACCCGCGCCGCGGCCCACGACACCTGCACCCCGGCGGGATTCGCCCAGTCGTCACCCAAGCCATCGGTGGTCAGGAGCGCACGCGGCGCGACCAACGCCTTCAACGTGTGCGCATCCAGCGGTAAGTGCTCGACCGCTCCAACGAAGCCGGCGAAGCGCTTGCTGAACCAGAACGGGAAGACCGTGGCGATGCGGTCGAGCCCTTCGCACTGACCGATCAGCACGCGCAGGCAGCCGCCCCCACCGCAGCCGGAGCCGTTCGGCGCGACCAGCGCGATGCGCTCGTCGAGCGCCCCGGCCAGCAGCACCGCCTTGCCGCAGCGCGAATGCCCGGTGATCGCCAGATGCGCGCGCTCGACCGCCGGATGCGCCTGCAGAGCGTCGATCACGCGCTGGTAGCCCCACGCCCAGGCAGCAATGCACCCGCCATCGCTATCCGGATAGGCGGCATAGAGCCCGACGCCGCGCTCAGCACTGTCCGGGCAGATCTCGGTGCGGTCGAACTCGGCCAGCACGTAGCGCCGCGCGACCACCGCAGCGACGATCTCCGGCGCCACCCGCCCCCAGCAGACGTCACCGACCGCGATCGCCGGGAACGGCCCCGCGCCATCCGGGATGGTCAGGTGCACGTGGATGGGCACACGCCCATCCGGCCCCGTCGCCAGCAGCAGCTCCTGACGGGTGGCGCCGAGCGTTTCGTCGTGGCTGGTCGAGACGGTGGTGGTGGTCACCGTGCCCGCGGGCGGTAGGTGCCCATACATGTACTGCTGCGCGAGCTCCGCGAGGTGCTTGCGCTGCGCAGGCCAAGCGGCGGGCGTGGCGACACGCGTCCCGTCCACCTGCAGGAAGGGATCGGGCAGGCCGGGGATCGCCGGCAGCTGCTGGACCCAGGCTGGTGGCTCGACCGCCAGCAGCGGGCGCGCGAGGGCGAGCAGGGTGAGGAGGACGGCGAGGGCTTGGGAGGGATCGTGGAAGCAGGACATGGGACCTTGGCGTAATGGTTGTTCGCGCGGGCCGTGCCCGAATGCGAGAGTAGGCACGGCGAATGGGTCAGTGGGCTGGGTTAGAAGGTGCTTACTTAGTGAAAGCAACGTCCGACTGAAACTGTGCTACGTAACCCTTCGCAATTCCATCACGTGATCCGGTTCGCATGGTCCGGAAAGCATTCAGGATCGGCGGAAACAAGCAGTTGGCAGTGGGCCTCTCGACTATAGCTTTTCAAAGGGACGTCCTGCAACCGCACTCCCGGAAACCGACACCTGCCTTCCCCGCCGTCACGCCGACAGAGCACCCGAGACCAAGGAAAAATCATGCCGATCCATACTACCATCAAGCTGCATGCCGTGCTTTTACCGATATTCTTTCTGCATGGTTATGGACAAGAAGTCCTAGGCGCTCAAGAAGCCACGTGGGTGATCGTCGAAAACCCGGCAATCGCCTGGGGCCCTGCCGAAATAAACGCACTTGAAACGAAGTGCAGGGAAATGGAGGAACAAATCCGCAAAATGTCGCCACTGGAAATCAAGAAATGGCTGACTACGGACAAACACGGTCGGCATGATTACCAGCAATTAAAAATGCTGGCGTATTCCGAGAAAGATCTCACAAAAAAAGAATGGGACAGCATTTTCGGGCAGAGTATTCGTGATGGCGCAATGGGCTTCATCGGATGGACTGGGCATCAAGCCTTGCCAGGGACTGCTCTCGTCGAGTATATTCATCCTGGGACAGGCAAGATCAATAACCTTGAAGCGATGCCGGGGCAGCAACGACCGGATCTCTATTCGTTGTCAGTTCGCTGGTAATGCAATTATGTATATCATCAACGCAGGTTCCTTCATGACGCATAGTCCTGGGATCTCCCCTCTAAAAACGCCTATTTTCTGACGACCGGAGAAAAGACATCGACCCCCGTTCCCAGCGCGCGGCATGCGAGTTGCGTGACCTCCGTCATGCCTGCCAGGATA
>JACDGQ010000627.1 GCA_013821615.1 Planctomycetota bacterium | reverse complement strand
CCCTTGCTCCCGGCCAGGATGGCGTCGAGCAGGGCCATGGCCGGCGCGGTGTCGACCTCCTGCGCGGTGCCGGTGGCGATGTTGGCGAGCAGCGCGGCGACCACGTCGAACGACGGGAACAGCGCGTCGATGACCTGGCCGCTGAAGGCGAGCTTGCCGTGGCGCACTTGGTCGAGGACCGACTCCATGCGGTGCGTGACGTTGCAGATGTCGGTGAGCTTGAGGAAGCCCGCCGCACCCTTCAGCGAGTGCGCGGCGCGGAACATCTCGGCGATATCCTCGGCCCCGGAGCGGCCCTGCTCGGCCGCGAGCAAGCGCTCGTTGAGCGTGGCGACGTGCTTGCCGGCCTCATCGAGGAAGCCGGTGACCGTGTCCTGGTCGAGGCCGTGCGGGCGGGCGTTCATGTCAGCGCTTCCTGAAGATGGTCGGCTGGACGTAGGCGAAGCCGTGCGCCTTTTCCGAGAGCGTCTCGGCGCCGCCGAGGATGAGGTGCCCGCCCGCGGCCAGGCGCCCGGCGAGGTTGGTGAGCACCGCGCCCTTGCTGTCGCCGTCGAAGTAGATGAGCACGTTGCGCAGCAGGATCAGGTCGTAGGCGGGACCAGTGGCGCGCTCGAGCAGGTTGTGGGCGCGGAAGTCGATGCGCGCGCGCAATGCGTCGCACACCTGGTGGCGCTGGCCGTCGGCCTGGGCCGTGAAGTAGCGCGCCAGCGCCGCCGGGGTGATCTTCTGCAGGGCGTAGGCGCCATAGATGCCCGCGCGCGCCCGCCCGATGACCTGGGTGTTGATGTCGGTTGCATCGATGCGGAAGGCGCAGCCGCTGCCGGTCAGGGCCGCGTCGAGGGCGATGGCCAGGGAGTAGGGCTCCTCGCCGCTCGAGCAGGCCGCGCTCCAGGCGCGGAAGGTCGCGCCGCGCGCCGCGGCCTTGCGCCACGCCGGCACGATGGTGCCGAGCAGGAAGTCCCAGTGCTCCTTGTGGCGGAAGAAGAAGGTCTCGTTGGTGGTCAGCGACTCCAGGCACATCTGGAACTCGGCCTCGTGGCCGGGCGCCGTGGCGTAGTCGTGGTAGGCGCGGTAGCTGGTCAGGCCGAGCGCGTCGAGCCGCCGGCGCAGACGTCCCTGGACGAGGTTGATCTTGGCGTCGGCGATGCGGATGCCGGCCTTGCGGTACATCAGCTCCTGGAACAGGCGCAGCTCGTCGCTTTTCAGCTGCGGGCCGGTGGCGTCGCTGGTGGTGCGCTGGATGGCGGTGGTGGTCATGGCGTGGTCATCCGGTCGTCGCAGGGACATTGCGGCGGACGTGCCAAAGCGTTTTCGCCGGCTCCATCCGTCCGGCCAACGACTTGCGTGCACGCGCCCAGGCGCGGGGACCAATCCTTGTGGCCGCGACCCCAGGCATTGGGGTGGCGCGGGCTGCGGGCGATGAGCCGGGCCCAGACGTCGACGAGAGCGCGGTGGAGCGACATGCGCTGCCGTTCAGAACGTCACGATCACGCGCAGATCGGCGACCGCGGCGTGGCCCGGCTCGTCGCCACCGCCAGGGTGGAAGATGTACTGGAGATCGCCTTTGAGCACGCACCAGGCGGTGGCCTGCAGGGTGTAGACCGCCTCGACGGCGGTCTCGCCGCGCTCGTGGCCGTCCGCCGGATCGGCGGTCAGGGACACGTCGGAGACGTAGAGGCCGGCGCCGTCCGCGCCGCGCCACGGCAGTCCGGCGAAATACAGGCCCATGGCCAAGTGGGTGTTGATCGGGCTGACCTGGCGGTCGGCGTTGCCCCACTGCGCGAACAGCGTCACGGTGCGCTCGTCGGCGCCGTGCCACAGGTCGACCTGCCCCTGCGCGAACATCCCCGAAGTGCCCTGCTGCTCGCCGCCATCCAGGCGCGCCACCGGACCACTGTGGTGCCAGGCGCCGACCTGCACCAGGCCCGCCTCGCTGCGTGCGCTGCGCGGCCAGGCGTAGCGCACCTGCCCGATCATGAACTTGCCGGTGTTGGCGCGGCTCGCGAACAGCGGGTCGATGCCGGTGACGCCGGTCTGCCGGCCATCAGCGCCGGAGCCGTCCATGTAGCCGGCGGTCGCCGACCAGCGGCTGGTGGGCGCGACCGCGAGGTGCACGCCCATGGCCGGGTTGGGGAAGGTCGGGAAGCCGTAGATGGTCGGCGAGAACCCGGCCGACGAGTGGATGAAGGCGCCCGCCGCCGGCAGGCTGTCGTACTCGGTACCGGCGTCGACCTTGCCGGCCTTCAGGCGCAGCAGCGGCTCGCCCTCGGCGCCGCCGGGACGCTGGCCCCAGGTCTGCTGCACCCAGAATTCGGCGACCTGGCGCAGGTCGGTCTCGGTCGAGATGTTCGACCAGCCCTGGATGTCGCCGGTGGCGTGCGAGGCCGCGTCGCCGTCCGACCACTGCCCATGCACGCCGATGCTGGCGCCCGGCCAGCCGGTGAGCTTGTCAAAGGCGAAGACGGCGGTGGCGTCGATGAGCGTGCGCGTGGTGGAGCGCCGCTCGTCCGGCACCGCGCCGTTCCGGGCGACCTGCGAGGCCTCGCTGATGACCTGCAACCCGATGCTCAAGCCGGCGTCCGCGAGGCGCGTGCGCAAGCCACCCCAGTCCCCGCTGGCGGTGGGCCAGTCGCGCCATGAGCCGGCGTGGTCGGCGAAGGCGGGAGATGGCGTGGGCACCGCGGGTGCGGCCGGGGCGCCTCCCTGGGC
>JACDGQ010000626.1 GCA_013821615.1 Planctomycetota bacterium | reverse complement strand
GCCCTGCCCAGCACCGAGGAGCGCCTCGCCTTCGGCATGGTCGCGCGCCTGCGCCTCGCCGATCCGCAGACCCTGGCCATCGGCGAGGGTGCGAACGTGCGCCTGGCGACCTTCATCGACGGCCTGGCCAACGATCTCGGCACGCTCTCCGACACCATCGCGCGCGTCTACCTCAGCCACCTGGTCAGCAACCCGGCCCCGGCGGCGACGCCGCCGGCCGGTCCCGGCGGCGGGGAGGTGTGATGCGCTACCGCATCCGCCACACCACCACGTACCAGTACCTCGAGCCGGTCGCGGTCTCGCACAACGTCGTGCACCTCGCGCCGCGCGACAGCGCCACCCAGCGCTGCCTGCGCCACGAGCTGACCGTCAGTCCGGGCCCGGCGGTGTCGCACGAGCGCCGCGACTACTTCGGCAACCGCGTCGGCAGCTTCACCGTCCAGGACCACCACCGCGAGCTGGTGGTGCGCGCGACCAGCGAGGTCGAGATGCGCACCCTGGCGGCGCCCGACGCCGACGCGACGCCAGCCTGGGAGGAGGTACGCGACCGCCTGCGCGTCGGCACCACGCCCGGCGGCTTCCTGCCGCTCGGACCGGAGGAATTTCTGCACGACTCGCCGCTGGTGCCCACTGCGGTCGAGCTCGCGGCCTACGCCGCGCCGTCGTTCACCCCGGGGCGGCCGCTGCTGGCGGCGGCCATCGACCTGAACCACCGCATCCACGCCGACTTCGCCTATGCCTCGGGCGCGACCTCGGTGACCACCACGCTGGCCGAGGTGCTCGAGCGGCGCGTCGGCGTGTGCCAGGACTTCGCGCAGGTGCTGATCGGCTGCATGCGCTCGCTTGGTCTGCCGGCGGTCTACGTCAGTGGCTACCTCGAGACCGTGCCGCCGCCCGGGGTCGAGCGCCTGGTCGGCGCCGACGCCTCGCACGCCTGGGCCGCGGTGCACTGCCCCGGCGTCGCCGGCACGCACGGCGACGGCTGGGTGCACCTCGACCCGACCAACGACTGCCTGCCCGCGGAACGCCACATCACCGTAGCCATCGGCCGCGATTTCAGCGATGTCAGCCCGATCAAGGGCATGATCCTGGGTGGCGGCGCGCACCGCGTCGCGGTCGCCGTCGATGTGATTCCGATGGCGGGGCGATGAGGGGATGGCTGGTGACTGACGGCTGACAGATGCCAGCTGATGGCGCGTCGCTCACGCATCGGCACGTGGACGCCCGCCTCGAGGTGATCCGCATAAGCACAGATCGACGTCGGCTGTCATCTCCGCCGCCAGCCGTCAGCCGCCAGCCGTCAGCCCGCTGATTCAGTGGTCGGTGCGGGTGCGCCCAGGAATCACCACGACCTCGCGCGGGGGCAGGAAGCGCCGTACCAGATCGGTCATCAACACGACGAGCTCCGCCCACACCGGCGGTTTGTGGTAGATGCCGGCGACGAAGGGCTGGTCGCGCGGCGCCTCGGCCGATTGCACGCCGGTGAGCAGGATCACCGAGACGCGCGCCAGCGCCGGCAGCTGGCGCAGGCGTTGGATGAACTGCATGCCGTCGCTGTCGGGCAGACGGAGGTCGCAGATGATCAGTTCCGGAGTCGGGCCGGCCGCGATGCGCGCCAGGGCCGCCTGCGGGCTGCTCACGCCGTCGACAACGATATCGCGGTGGCCGCCTTCAGCGACGGCGAGACGCACCAGCTCGAGGTCGGCGGGATTGTCGTCGAGGTGCAGGATGTGGCGCGCGCTGTCCATGGCGGTGCTCCATCGCGAGCGGGGAAGCCGGCGGGCGCCGCCGGCAGGTCATCGAGGCTGCGCCCGGGACGCACGCCGGCAAGCCGGCGTGCGTCATGCTGCGGTCGGACCGCCGATGCCGGCGGTTCAGAAGCAGTTGTAGCGGTACTCCAGCGCGAACTGCCAGCCGAAGGCGTGGCGGTTGTCACGGTCGATGGGCTGCAGGATGTCCACCGACAGCGCGCTGTGCCCATCGATGAGCTTGCTGATCGCGCCGAACGCGGCCAGGCCGGTGTGCTGGCGCTCGTCATCGTAAGAGGGCCGCGCCTCGAGCTTGGCGACGAAGCCGTGGCCGAGGTCGTGCAGCCAGCCCAGGCGGCCCTCAAGCAGCCGGGTGTGCGGCACCGAGCCGTCTTCGCGCGCGACGTCGGTGGAGTAGTGGATCTCGAGCAGCCAGCGTTCCCTGACGTTGCGCTCGAAGGACACCGCGACGAACGGGGCGATGATGGTGGCATTGCCCCCCAGCACGTCCTCCTGGGCGGTGTTGAGCGTCACATCGAGGCCGAGCGCGCCGTAGAACTGCTCGTTGAGGCGGTGCGCGTACTCGCCGCGCACACCGATGTCACCGAAGCCATGCTCGGTGCTGCCGGCGCCGGGGTTGACGCGCACCAGCGCGGGCACGGTGGCGGCCACCGAGAGGTCGTTCCACGCGAAGGAGCCCTTGAGCACCTCTGCGGTCGAAGTCGACCCGCTGTAGTCGTTCGTGGCGACCTGGTACCGTCCGCCGATGGAGGTGGTGACGCGGGTCGGGTCGAGGCCCGTGCGCGCGAACAGGCCATCGCCCGTGGGGATGGGCTCGGCCGCCTCCAGGGGCGGAGCGGCGTCCTGTTCCGCGGCGTGGAGGGACGCGGCGCAAGCGGTGGCGAGGAGGGTCGCGAAGGCGAGGCGAGGGGTGGCCATGGGGGCTTCCAGGTGCGGGAGGGGGG
>JACDGQ010000625.1 GCA_013821615.1 Planctomycetota bacterium | reverse complement strand
ACCGCCAGCACCGCGGGCACCGCCAGCACCGCCATCGCCCCCGATCCTGATGAGGTGGTGTTTCCCGACGGCCTGAAGACCACTGTCGCAGCGGTGCGCGCGCGCTTTCTTCAGCCGCTGCCGCACCTCCCGCCGGCCGCGGCTGGGCGCCCGCCGTTGCCGCCCTGGGCGATCGCCTGGAGCGCTGGCTTCAGCGCCGCGCTGGATGGCGTGTGGCTGGCCGGCGACAGCGTGGTGGTGGCGTGCGCCGATGGCGAGGTCGTGGGCATCGAGCGCGCGAGCGGACGCCGCCGTTGGGTACTGGCCGGACGCACCATCACCCACGTGATGTCCAATGAGCAGGAACAGGGCGCGGGCCAGGTCCTCTGCGCCGCGCGCCCGGCCGTGGTCGACGGCGTGGTCGTGCTCTGCCGCGGCGATCGGCTCGACGCCTTCCGGGTCGGCGATGGCGCCCTGCTGTGGTCGTCCACGCTGATCGCCGCGCAGCACGTGGTGGCCTGCGCGGGGTTGGTGGTGGCCTGGGATGACCGCAGCGGCATCGCCATGGGCTTCGCTGCCAGCGACGGGCGTCTGCGCTGGCGGCGCGCGGTGCCCGAATTCGATCAGCAGCACGCCGCCAGCGCGCTGGAGGTCGACGGCGGGACGGTCCTGGTCATGGGCCGGCATGCCGCGCTGCTCGACGGCGCCAGCGGTGCCGTGTGCTGGGAATTCACCACCGCGCATCTGACCGCACGCCGCCCGGCGCTGACCACGGCAGTGACGCCAACGCCGGTGATCGTCGGGAATCCCCGCTGGGGCAGACGGGGATACGTCAACTATATAAACCAGGGCTCCTACGGTCAGCCCGCGCTGGCGGCTGCCAGCGACGCCTGGTACCACGTGGCGATCGGGCGGCTGCGCTCTCCCCAGGCCACCGCCATCCTGGCGGCCGGGCAGCTGGTGGTGGGTGACGGCGGCGGATCGCTGGCCGTGCCCCTGGCCATGCCGCTGCGCTCGACCGATCTGCCGAGCGGCAGCGTGCTGGGCGCATGCGGGGCACGGCTGGTGATCATCAACGGCACCACCGCCAGCATCGTCGATCTCGCCAAGTCCGGGGAAGTGGTCGCCGCCATCGATTGCGCGCTGCTGGGTGCCGCGCCGACGACGCCAAACGCTCCGGGCGCGGAGGATGTTCTCGGCGCGACTGCGACCACGCCGTGGCTGTCCGGGACCTGTGTCGGTCGCCTGGCCTGGCTCTCCGGCCCTGGCGGAGTCCTCGCCATCTTCATCGAGCGCGGTGTCATCGCCGTACAGACCACCTGGCCTGATGGGGTCGAGGTGCTGGCTGGCAGGGTGCCGGCGGTACAGCGCTCGCCTGCAGGCGTCCAGTTCGGCGGCACCCCGCAACTGCGCATCGGCGACAGCGGCGCAGCGGACGACGAAGTGGTGGTGCTGCCCGCGGGCACCCGCCGACTGGTGGCACTGACGGCTCAGCCGGCGAAGGACGCGCCAGGGACCGGCCATGGACGCTGAGCGCGACGATCTGCTCGATCCGGATTTCATCGCCCGGCTGCGCGTGCTGGCGTTGATGGTGCGGCGCCGGCGCCGCCAGCGCAAACAGGGACCGGTGCAGACGCCCGCGGCAGGCCATACCCGCGAGTTCAAGGATCGCCGCCACTACAGTCGCGGCGATGATTTCCGCACCATCGACTGGCGCGCCTTCGCGCGTCTCGACCGCATGTTCGTGCGGGTCTTCGAGGAGGTGCAGGAATACCACGTCCATCTCATCATCGATCGCAGCACCTCGATGGCCGAACCACATCCGGCCAAGCGGCGCGAGGCGCTGCGCCTGGCCATGGCCCTGGGCTACATGGCGCTGACCGGCGGCCACCGCCTGTCGCTGCACACCATCAGCGGCGGCTGCCGCCGCGAATTGCCGCCGCTCAAGGGCCCGGGCCACGTCCACGGCCTGGCCGCCAAGCTGCGCAGCCTGGCGTTCTCCGGCAGCGGCGAGCTGGGCGCCGACCTCGCCCGTTTCGCGGGCGGCGGCGATCGGCGCGGCCTGGTGTTCCTGATCTCCGACTGCCTGGGCCGCTCCCCGGACGAAGCCCTGCCCGCGCTGCGCCAGATGCGCGCCTGGCCGGCCGAGGCCCATGTCCTGCAGGTCGTCGATCCGGCCGAGCTGGCTCCCACCCAGGTCGGCGAGCTGCGCCTGGAATGCGTCGAGAGCGGCGCCGTGCAGCGGCTGTGGCTGACCCCCGACGATCTGGCCCGCTACCGCGCCGCGTTCGGCGCCTGGCGCGACGAGCTCGCGCGCGCCTGCGCCGGCTGGGAGATCGACCTCATGCCGTGGCATACCGAGCGGCCGTTCGCCGAGCAGTTCACGATCTGGCTCGAACGCGGCTGCGCGCTGGCGGGGGCGTGATGGTGGACTTCGCCGGGGCGATGCCGCCCGCCGCTGCGCCTGGACCACGCGCGTCATGACCTTCCTCGCCGTGCATGCGTTGTGGGGCCTGCTGCTGCTCATCGTGCCGGCGCTCCTCCACCTGGTGCGGCCACGACCGCGCACGCTGCGCACCACCACCCTGGCGTTCTTCGCGGCCCTGCACCGCACCACCCGCGATGCGCCATGGCTCCGCCTGCTCAAGCGGCTGCTGGCGCTGCTCCTCAGCCTGCTGGCGGTGGCGCTGACCATCGCGGCGCTGGCGCGACCGATCCTGGCGCCGCCCAGCGC
>JACDGQ010000040.1 GCA_013821615.1 Planctomycetota bacterium | reverse complement strand
GTCCAGGTGCGCGCGCTGGCCGCCCTGCGCAAGCAGCGTGGCGGCGCGCGCAGCGTGGTGCCCGCGGCCATCGAGGCCGACGCCGTGCTGCGCCAGGAGGAGATGGTCGAACGCCGCGTGCCCGCCGGTTCGTGGCTGTGGATGTTCCTGCTCACCATGCTCGCCTTCATCGCGACGGCGCCGCTGGCCATCGGCAGCAACATCCCGGTGCCGCTGATCCTCGCCATCCTGCTGTTCCATGAATTCGGCCACTTCCTGGCCATGCGCGCCTGCGGCTACCGCGATACGCGCATCTTCTTCCTGCCACTGTTCGGCGCCGCCGCCAGCGGCCGCAAAAAAGACGCCACCATCCCGCAGCAGGTGCTGGTCAGCCTGATGGGCCCGCTGCCGGGCATCGTCCTCGGCCTGGCGCTGCTCGCCGCGGTGCACGCCGACCGCGGCAGCCCGCTGTTCCAGGCCGGCCTGATGCTGGTCGCCATCAACCTCTTCAACCTGCTGCCGGTGCTGCCGCTCGACGGTGGCCAGATCCTCTGCCGCGTGCTGTTCGCACGCCGCCCGTGGCTGGACCTGGTATTCCGCGCGCTCGCCGCGGTGGCGATGGTCGCGCTCGGGATCGCCACGTCACCGATCCTCATCTACCTCGGCATCTTCCTCGCCATCGGCCTGGTCCACCACCGCCAGATCGCGCGCCTGCGCAGCCGCATCATGCGCGACCCGGCCATCGCCGGCCTCGCCGGCGAGCCGCTGACCGAGGCGGTCAGCGCCGCGGTGGCGCAGGATGCCGTCACCGGGCGGGCGCTCTTCCCCCAGCGCCTGCGCATGGTCCGTGACATCACCGCCGCGCTTGCCCAGCCGTGCATCAGCACCGGCACGCGCGTGGCGCTGCTTGGCGCCTACGTGGGCGCTTTCCTGCTGGCGCCGGCGGTGCTCCTGATCTGGCGGCTGGTCAACCACTAAGCGCCGCCTGTGGGAGTCGCCCGCCGCTGACCCGGCTCCCGATGCGCATCCGGCGCGTTCGTTTCGCGCTGGGCATGCCCGGGGAGGTGGGGGGCGAGCGAAGTTCCTACCCAACCGCTCCGCACCTCGCCTGTAGAGACCTCTTCCAGTCTCCGACCGACCACGTGGCATCCTGTTCTCGCCCTGCTCATCCCCGAGACTCACCCCATGCGCCCCGCCCTGCTCGCCGTCCTGTTCGCCGCCTGGCTCCCGCTCGCGGCCGCCGATCGCCCGCTCGCCATCATGCCGCTGGGCGACTCCATCACCGCCGCCGCCGATCCCGGCTACCGCGGCTTCCTCTACCGCATGCTGGTCGACTCCGGCCACGCGGTTCATTTCGTTGGAACGCAGTCCGCCAAGCCGTCGATGCCAGAGGGCGTCACCCTCGATCCGGATCACGAGGGCCACGGCGGCTTCAGCATCGGCCCTGGACCGAGCGCAGCCGACGGCTGGACGAATGGCAAAGGCAACCTCTATGCCAACCTCGACGACTGGCTCGGCCCGGCGCAGGCGAAGACCAGGGACGTCGACATCATCCTGCTGCACGTCGGCGTGAACGACTTCGCGAACATCAAGGAGCGCGATCCCGGCTACGACCTGGTGCGCGACCTGCCCACGCGCTATGCGGGCCTGCTCGACAAGATCCTCAGCCTGCATCCCAAAGTGGCGATCATCATGAGCTCGATCATCCCCGGCGGCAATCCGGACATCAACGCGGTGTTCCCGGTCGGCCCGTTCGACCAGATCAACCCGCGGCTGAAGGACATCGCCGCGCGCCGCTCCAGCCACGTCTTCTTCCGCGATGGCGCGGCGCTCGAGGGCACCGGGCTGAAGTGGGAGCCCAGCGACTGGAACAAGGGCGATGTGGTACATCCGAATGCCCAGGGGCAGAAGAAATTCGCGACGTTCTGGTGCACGGCGATCACCGGCATGATCGACCAGGGCAAGCTGCCCAAGAAGCCCTACGTGAAGCAGCCCTGAGCATAGGCCCGATGGCTGAAGGACCTACTTGGCGACCGGCGCCCCATACGCCGCCACCAGCACGTCCGCGCCCTTGCCCGAGATCACCACGTCATCCTCGGACTTCGCGCCGCTGAAGGCCGCGATCACGTAGCCGCCGGCGACCGGCCGGATCACGCCGCCCTTGTAGCCGTTCTCGCCCTTCAGTTTCGGCCGCACGCCGCTGCCGCTGTTCTTCAGGGTGTCCGCCATCTCGGCGGCCTTGGTGTAGGCGATGGCCAGCAGGTTGGCATCGTTGGCCGGATCCTGGTCGTTGGAGTGGAAGGTGCCGACCACGCGCATGCGCGATTCCCAGCCGGTCGTCGCCTCGCCGGGGACCCAGGCGACCAGCGCGGCGCCGTGCGCCTTGATGGACTCGGCCTGCTCCTGCATCGCCTGGATCGCGGTGATGGAGACGTGCGCGAAGTCCACGGCCCCGTTGGTGCCGGTGGCGCAGCGCTCCGTGCAGCAGCCGGCGGCGAGCAGGCACAGGGTCATGAGGGAGAGGGTGGTGGGCGTCGTGGGCATGGTCGACCTCGTGCGGGACTCTAGTGGCGCCGCCAGATCGGCAATCCGGGAACCGGAGCCGGCACGCTGGACGCGCGTACGGTGTTTCCATCACGCCGCGCCGCGCTCCGGGCAGGCTGGTGGGGGTGGTTTGTCCCTCGACCCGGCGGCGGGGACTGTGGCAGCGGCGCCCCGCGCCACGTCCTCACCTCGGATTGACCCCGCCTTCCCCGCGGTAGCCTGCGAACGGCGCTCCCGCCCATCCGTACCACCACCACGGGAACACCCATGCGCACCACCATCCTGCCCACCGCCCTCCTTACCCTGGCCTGCCTGTTCGGCCTGGCCGCCCACGCCGAGGACGGCATCCACGACCTGAAGATCGGCGACGCCGCGCCGGACTTCTCGCTGCCGGGCATCGATGGCAAGACCCACGTGCTGGCCGAATACCAGGCGGCGAAGGTGCTGATGATCGCCTTCCTCTCCAACCACTGCCCCGACTCCCACGCTGCCGAGAAGCGCATCATCGCGCTGTGCGACGCCGCCAAGGGCCAGGGCTTCGCGCTGGTCGCGATCAACCCCAACAATCCCGACGGCCTCAGCCTCGACGAGCTCGGCTACTCGAAGTACAACGACGGCTTCGAAGACATGAAGAAGTACGCGGTCGAGGCCGGATTCACCTTCCCCTACCTCTACGACGGCGAGACCCAGGCGGTGGCCAAGGCCTACGGCTGCCTGGCCACGCCGCACGTGTTCGTCTTCGACGCGCAGCGCAAGCTGCGCTACAAGGGCCAGTTCGACGACTCGCGTTTCCTCGACCCCGCGACGGTGAAGTCGAACGACGCGCGCAAGGCGGTCGAGGCGCTGCTCGCCGGCACGCCGGTGCGGGTCGAGATCACCCGCCCGCACGGCTGCTCGACCAAGTGGCTGGGCAAGAAGGAGGTGATCGCCAAGCTCACCGAGAAATGGCAGCATACCCCGGTCGACGTCGAACCGATCACCGCGGCCCAGGTCAAGGCGCTGGTCAAGAACGGCACCAGCAAGCTGCGTCTGTTCAACGTCTGGTCGACCACCTGCATCCCGTGCGTCGCCGAGTTCCCCGAGCTGGTCACCACCGCGCGCAAGTTCGGCATGCGCGACTTCGAGTTCATCTCGATCAGCCTCGACGACCCCGCGGACACCGCCAAGGCCAAGGCCTTCCTCGAGAAGCAGGGCGCCGGCCCGCTCGACAGCGCACAGCGCGCCTTCAAGGCCGAAGGCCGCACCACCAACAGCTACCTGTTCACCGCCGCCGACGCCAATGAGCTGGTCGCCGCGCTCGACCCCGCCTGGCCCGGCGCCATGCCGCACACCGTCCTGGTTGGGCAGGACGGCACCATCCTGTGGCGCCACACCGGCGCGCTCGACGGCGACGAGCTGCGCGCGAAGATCCTCGAGATCCTGGGCGACGTCTACAGGCCGTGAGGGCGGCGAGCCGGTCCCTTCCGCGGACGTGAGCGCGGCGCGGGCGGGCTGCGCTCCGCTCGCCCGCCCGCGATCGATGGTGCGAGGAACAACATTGCCAGGTCTCGCGTCGGACCTAAGGTCTGCCCCACTCCGGACCAGGAAGAGGGCCCCATGATCGCGAGACCGTTCGTCCGACTGCTGACTTCGCTCTCAGGGATCTGCCTGCTGCTCTGTGGTGGCACCGCGCTGGCGGCGTCCGACCTCATGGCCGAGGTGCGGGCGGCGCAGGGTGGTCTCAAGGCGGTGATGCCCGAGCTCGAGGAGATGGTCACCGACGGCCGGCTGGCCGCAGCCAACGAGCGCCTGCTCCAGGTCTTCCCCGCCCCAGCGCGCTCGCCGGCGCAGTCCCTCCTGCTCGGCAATGTGCTCTTCGGCATGGATCCCAAGGCATCCTACGCGTTGCACCGCGAGGCCGCCCTGGGCGCCCTGGGCGACAAGCTGACCATTATGGAATGGGCCCTCGAGCAGCATCGCGCGGGGGAGTACGCCGGCGCTCTCGCCTCCTACGATCACTACTCCATGCTCGAGCCAGACTTCGCGCCCGTGCACGGCTTGGCCGCCGACTGCCTGATCCGGTTGGGGCGCACGCGCGACGCAGTCGCGCGCTGGATGCTGTCGGAAAAGGCCCGGCGCGGGACCCTGGACGACCTCGAATCGCTGGTCTGCGCGGTGCACGGCGACGCCACCCTGCAGGGCCGCCGTGCCGACCTGTGCGCGCGGGTGCGCACCGGCGACAGTGATGCCGCGGCCCTGCTCATCGCCCTCGACAGCGACTTCGCCCGCGACTGGTGGAACCGCGGCCCACAGCGCGCCTACCTCCGCCACGACCTCGCCCTGCTCGCCCCACTGGCAGGGCCGCGCATCGCGGCGGCACGCTGCGCCGGCGAGTGCCGCCTGGACGAGGAGCCCAAGGCGGATGACGTCCGTGCCCTGTTGCTCAAGGCCGGCCTTATCACTGATGCGGCGCACACCCTGCCCACCGATCCGGTGCTCGTTGAGTTGCTGCTCCAGTCCGCCATCTCCGCTGAGGTCCTCACCCGGAAGCAGGCGCAGGCCTGGTTCGGCACCCGCCTGCACGCGCAGGCCAAGGTCAGTAATGACGCCACGCTCTGGAACGTGGTCGCCTACCTGCAGGAGAGCGGCCAGCCGGCCGATCCCGCCATGCACGCCCTCGAAAAAGAGGCTTGGGACGCGTGCGCGGATCCGCGCTTCGCGGTGGGCTGGTTCGCGTCCGCACCGGCGGGGGAGCATGTGCGCCTCGACGATCCGTTGCTGCTGAAGGCGCTCGCGCAGTTCCCCGATGACGCGCTGCTGCTCCATCTGGCCATCACCGCCGCGCCGCCCAGTGAGGCCCTCCTCGTCCAGGGCATCAAGGCCGAGTACCATCACTTCTCGGCCACCGGCATGACCTCATCCATCAACGGACGACCGGCGGCGCGCACCCTGCGCGCCTATTTCGCTGCGCTCGACAGACTTCCCGGGGCGCAATAGGGCGGGATCTCGGGTCACGACTCAGGTCGCTCCATCCCTCCACCATCGTCTCCGACCCGAGTATCCGAGAACGGCACCGCCACCACCTGGTGGCGGTCCTCGTAGGTCACGTAGCCCGGACGCCGCGTGCGGATCTCGCGCACCGCGATGCCCGCCGCGCGCAGCTGCCCTACCACCGCGACGATCCGCGCCAGGTGGACGGTGGCGTCGGGCTTGAACCAGCTGATCGCGAGCGGGGTGCGCACCCAGGCGCCGCCCGCCGCGCGTCGCCAGCCGTCGCGGTGGTGGGAGAACCGCCTGGGCACCGCCAGATGCTCGCCGAACCATCGCAGCGCCGCGCCCAGCTGGGCGCGAAGGTCCGCCGGCATATGCTCATCGCGCTTTGCCCGGCTCGCGACCTGGAAGACGCCGATGGCCAGTCCCGAATCCGGATCCCGTTGCAGGCCCACATAGCGGATCAGCTCGCCATCGTCGACCACATCGTACGAACCGGGCGGCTGGGCATGCCGCCAGCGCGAATCCGGACGCCAGCGGCAACGTTCGCGGCGGGTTCGGGACATGGGTCGCAAATTAGCGGGCGACGCCGACGACGTAAGCGGCGAGTGCACCTGCGGCAGCGACGCTGGGATTGGGTTCGAGCGCAAACTCCATCATGTGTGCGGGCACCCATTGACGCGGTCGAACCCGCACTCCACGCAGCTCTATCGGCTATTTGATCATCCCGATTGCTGCCAACCACTCGAGCGACCCCGTCTGCCACGCATCCCACATCGGTCCATGGTACCCATTCAACCCGTGGTTTCCCGAGGGCAGTTCCAGGTACTTCGCCGGCACGTGATGGGCCTGCAGCGCCAGGTAGAACATCTGGCTGTTGTCCGGCGGGACCATGCTGTCGTCCTTGGCGTGCGCCAGATAGGTTGGCGGCGTCTGATCGGTCACCTGCAGCTCATTCGAATACAACGCCAGCAGCTGCGGCGTCGGATGCGGCCCGAGCAGGTTGGCTCTCGTCCCGCCATGACCCTTCTCGCCCAAGGTGATGACGGGGTACACCAGCACCGCGAAATCCGGGCGTGAGCTGAGCCGATCCAGCGGATCAGTGGCCGCAACCTTGCCCCCATCGAAATGCGTGGCGGCGGTCGACGCCAGGTGCCCACCCGCGGAGAACCCGACGATGCCGATGCGCTTGGGGTCGCAGTCCCATTCCTGCGCGTGCGCGCGGACGATGCGGATGGCGCGCTGCGCATCCAGCAGCGGGACGGCCGCATGCCCATTCGGCAGCCGGTATTCGAGGACCACCCCGACGATGCCGTGCCCATTCAGCCACGCGGCGATGCCGTGGCCTTCAGGGCCCGTCACCAGCCCGCCATACCCGCCACCCGGGCAGATGATCATGGCCGTGCCATTCGCCTTGGCCGGACGGTGCACCGTGATGGCGGGATCGGCCGCGACCGACGTCCCATCGCCCATCGGCGCCTGCCCCGACCACAGCGGGATGCGCTCCGGCTGCGGCCCGGCCTCAGCAGCCATCAGCGGCGCCACCAGCAGGCTGGCGACCACGGTGAGGAGTCCGCCCATCGCCCGGCGGGCGCGCCAGCGCATCGGGTCCTGCCGCATCGGTGTCGCCTGGTTCATGGTGCCGTCTCCTGGTCGGTGGGGTTTTACCCTGCCAGCGGCGCGGCGTTGGAGGACCGCCACGCCGACGCCCACGCACACGTTCGCCGCTGTCCTTGCTCCCGTGATTCGCGGCCCTAAGAGTGGCCCATGAATGACGATCGATTCTGGGCCATCATCGACCAGGCCAAGGGCGCAGACGTCGTCAAGCGCCTCAAGCCGATCCTGTTCACGCTGCCACCGGCCGAGATCCAGGCCTTCGGCGAGATCCTCGCTGCGCGGATCGCGGAGCTCTACCGCTGGGACATCTGGGGCATCGGCTACATCGTGAACGGCGGCTGCTCGGACGATGGCTTCGAGTATTTCCGGCTGTGGGTCGTGACCCAGGGCAAGGACTTCTACGACCGGCTCGCGGCCGATCCGGACGGTGTGTTCACCGATCCCAAGGTCACTGACTGCGAGTGCGAGGAGTTGACCTACGCCGTCAGCGAATCCTACCGCCAGGCGGCCCGGAAGGAGATCCCGCCCGCCAGCCACAAGCCCCCGAAGGAGCCGCGCGGCAAGGATTGGGACGAGGTCGATCTGAAGAAGTTGTTCCCGAAGACGTACGCGGTCTACAACGCCTGAACGCGGACGGGAATCGAGGAGGGGCTGAAGGCTTCATGTCCGGGATTTCCTCGTCCTGGAATTCTACAATACTCGGGTCACTGATTCCTGCGACCGCGTCATCAGCAGCTTGAATATCGCACTATGGTCGAGTTGGTCCCCGAGTTCACCCGCAACGGCCTGGAACTGCACGCGCGTCGCCTGCAGCAGGGGCAGGTCGAGGTGGCGCTCCTCGGCGAGGGCGATGGCGGCGTCGAGGTCCTTGATCTGGTTGCGCACCGTGCCGCCTGGGGCGAAGTCGCCGGCCAGCATGCGCACGCCGTGCTCCTGCAGGATGCGGCTGTCGGCGAAGCCGCCGGCCAGCGCGCTGCGCACCGCCACCGGGTCGGCGCCGGCGCGCGCGGCGAGGGTCAGTGCCTCGGCCACCGCGCCGAGGGTGACCGCGACGATCACTTGGTTGGCGAGCTTGGCGATCTGGCCTGCGCCGGATGGACCGACGTGGGTCGGCCGGCCGAGCGCCGTCAGCAGCGGACGGGCGCGCTCGACGTCGGCCGCCGCGCCGCCGACCATGATCGCCAGTGTGGCGGCGGACGCGCCGCGGGTGCCGCCCGAGACCGGCGCATCGAGGTGGGCGACACCGGTGATCGCCAGCAGGCGCGCGTGCTCGCGCGCGGACGTCGGCGCGATCGAACTCAGATCGATCATCAGCGTCCCCGGGCGCAGCGCCGCCGCCGCACCCTGACGGACCAGCACGTCGCTGACCGCGGCGGCATCGGTCAGCGAGGTCATCAGCACGTCGACGGCGGCGGCCAGCTGGGCGGGAGAATCGGCCCAGGTCGCGCCCTGGTCGAGCAGCGGCTGGACCTTGTCCCGCGTGCGGTTCCACACCGTCACCGCGAAGCCGGCGCTCAGCAGGTTCGCCGCCATGCGCGAACCCATCAGGCCGGTGCCGATCCAGCCGATGCGCGTCATCGCACGACCTTGCCATCCAGCTCGTCGGTGACGAAGTCGCTGATGATCTCTTCTGCGCTGGCGTCGGCGGCGAAGCCGAGCGCGGCCGAGCGCGTGGGGGTGAAGCGCACCGGCCAGCCCTTGACGATGGCGACGATCTCAGCCAGCGGCGCGAACGACAGGCGCGCGACCACCCCGGCGCCGCCGACCACGCCCAGGGCGGTGACGAGATCGGCCACCGTCATGGTCAGACCGGGCAGCTGCACCGCGCGGGTGTGGCCGAGTGCGGCGGCGGGCAGCGCTGCAGCGTGCACGAAGCTCTCGACCACGCGGCGTACCGACAGCACGCAGACCGCGGTTTCGCGCGGTACCGGGCAGGTGTAGGCGCGGCCCATCAGCGGTTCGCGCACCAGCGAACTGGCGAATGAGGAGGCCGCCAGATTCGGCGCACCGGGGCGCACGATGATGGTCGGCAGGCGCAGGCAGCGGCCGTCGACGAAGCCCTTGCGGCTGTAGTCGTCGACCAGCAGCTCGCCGACGGCCTTCTGCATGCCGTAGGAGGTCTGCGGGAACAGCGCGGTGGCCTCGCCGACTTCGGGCGCCAGCGGCCCGCCGTAGACCGCGGCCGAGCTCGCCTTGATGAACAACGGCGTGCGTCCGGTGGCCCGGCAGGCCTCGAGCAGGGCGAGGGTGCCGTGCAGGTTGACGGTCATGCCGAGATCGAAATCACGTTCGGCGGCGACGCTGACCACCGCCGCGAGGTGGAAGACCGCATCGACGCCATCACCGATGATCGAGCGCAGCAGTACGGCGTCGGCCGCGTCTCCGGTCAGGATGCGGATGCGCGGATCTTCCGGCAGGCCGCTGGCCGGCACGTGGTCGAGCACGGTCAGCCGGGTGATAGGCTGTGGCCCGGCGGCGGTGCGCAGGTGGTTGTCGGCCAGCAGGCGGCGCGCCAGGCGCACGCCGATGAAGCCGGCGCCGCCGGTGATGAGGATGTGCATGGAGGCTCCTGGCGGACGGACGGCGCCAGTCCAAAACGGGGGGGTTATCGGCAACGTGCCCGGATCAGTGGGCCTTGCCCGTCAGCGCCTGATGCACGACCTTGGCGATCTCGCCCGCGCCTTCGGTATTCGGGTGGACGCGATCGGGGATCATCGCGTCCTTGCCGGCCAAGGCGCCATGCACGTCGATGATGCCGGCCTTGGTGGCCTTGGCGACCGCGTCCACGAACGCGAATTCGGCCTTGGTGTTGACCTCGTTGATGCCGTAATTGCCGGCGCCCGGGATGTACGGGGGATAGCAGATGTAGACGCGCGGCTTGCCCGGCAGCGCGGCGAACTGCGCGATCAGGTCCTCGTAGTCCTTGACGAAGTCATCCTTGTGCGACCAGTTCTGGGGCTTGGTGTCGTTGGTGCCGAGCATCACCACGACGACATCCGGATTGAAGGCCTTCGCCTGGGCGAACGCCCCTTCCTTCTGATAGGGCTTGTCGCCGCTGTTCAGCAGCGTCGAGCCGCTGACCCCGAAATTCTTCACCTCCCATTTCGCTCCGAGCAGGGTCCGGATCTGATCGGGCCAGGACTTCCCGCCCTCGGCACCGGCCCCCTGGGTGATGCTGTCGCCGACGCAGGCGAGCTTGATCATCCCGGGATACCCGGCGACATCGACCGGCTTGGGTTCGACTGCCCAGCACGATGCGGGGACGGCGAGGAGGGCGAGGAGGAGTGCGCACAAGGAAGCGTTGCCGAGAGCCATGGAATTCCTCCGGAGGTGAGGTTCAAGGGGGGGGGGCGGGAGCATGAGCATCGGCGTCGAAGCCGTCACAGAAAGGACATACCAGGTGATGGAAGGGGACGTTGATGGGACGCCTATCCGCTGCGACGTAGCCAGTCGCCGTGCCTGTCCTCGATCACCGCGGCATTTCGCCTCCACGAGCTGGGCGCACCACAGCGCCTGCCCGGGATGGCTGGTGCGGACATCACTCGCTGATGTGCGTGCTCCCCACCCCCAGCACGCGCCTGGTGACCACATCCTGCACCAGCACCGTGATCCCGCTGCGCTCGTGCACGAGCCCCGCGGGCGGTGTCAGGACGAGATCGTCGAGCCGGGCTCCGGCGGAAACCACCTGGAAGGCGCGGACGATCGGCGCGTGCACCAGCGTGCGTCCGGCATTCTCGCCAGCGGCGACCGCGCTGACCAGACCGCGCTCGGTCAGGGCGATGGCGACCTCGGCGCCGGCCGGCGCACCGCTGAGCAGCACGGCGAGGTGGCAGCGCCCATCCCGCCAGCGTGCGGAGAGCGTGACCTGCGTCGGCAAGGCCTGCCCGCGAGCGCGCTCCAGGGCTTGGCGCAGCGCGTGCTCCTGCGCGCCGACCAGCGAGACGGCGCCGTTGACGATCGCTTGCGGCGTGAAGACCTGCCGCAGGCCCAGGGCGCGGGCGTAGTCGGCTTGTCGCGCCGTGAAGTCGGGGCTGGCGAACGGGTCCTTCCAGCCGAGCGAATCCCAATAATCGACCGGGAATACCAGCACGTTCAGGTTTTCATGGCGGGCGAGCGCATCGCGCTCGAGCGCGTTGGCCACGATCTCCGCAGGCGGACAGCTCGAACAGCCTTCGCTCGAGAAGAGTTCGAGCACCCCGGCTCCCTCAGCGCCGGACACGGGCATCGCCAGGCTCATGGCGACAGCGGCGCTGAGTGCCAACTTTACGGGAAAAGTGGAAAGCCGACGCAGCAGGCTGATGGCAGGGCGTGGATTGCGCATGCAGGCCCATACGCGCTGGTGCCTGCGGCTGTTTGGCGACCGCCGCGAGAATGCTGTCCCCCGAGTCCGCGGAGGGGGCGACGCGAGGTGACACGGTCAGCCGCGAGGAGTTCGGGCAGGATGCCCGTCGTGGATCCTCTCCAGCGCAGGAATTTTCAAGCCAGACCTTAATCCGCTCATTCCGGAGCCAGTATGGCCCGATATTTCGCCGCTTCGTCCTTGTCCATCTTCTTCAGCAGCACCCGCAGCGTGTAGTTCCCGTACATCTTCCGGTTCTTCATGTACATCCAGTCGGCGATCCCGGCTTTCGGCACGGTCCGCTCATCGCCGATCTTGACGTTCTTCACGATCTCGGGGTCGTTGTCGATCTTGCCCGTGAAGGCGTCGCCCTTGAGGGTCACGTCACTGAGCCAGAAGTACTCGGTGCCGTGTTCGTCCTGGATCTGGACCTTGATGTTGTATTTGGACACCTCGCCGGACGTGATCAAGGCGATGACCTTGTCGATCGACTTCCGGGCCTTAGAGGCGGTTTCAGAACCCTCCCCTACTGCGCCCGGCTCTCGTCGGCTGCGGCTGCGTCAGACGATCCATTTTGTGCTCAACATGGCCTACGACCATGCCTCCGCGCAAAACGGATCGTCTTCCTTGCCTCGCTCGACGATAGCCAGGCTCGCTACGGGGATGGTTTTGAAACCGCCTCTAAGCAAATGCCGCGAGCATCTCCTGGTCGTTCTTGTCGATATGGATCACATGGTCATCGCCATCCGCCGCACGGCCGACGAGCGGGAAAGCCAGGAGGAGCGCGAGGAGGAGTGCACGCATGGTGATGTCCGGGTGAGTGGCCGTGCATGGTGGGCGGAGGCGCGACGGGAGCAACACCTGCATGCAAGATCAGCCCATTGCCTGGCATGAATGCGCTCCGGCAGCGAAATCTGCCCCGTTTGACCTTGGGCCTCGCCGAGACGCCGGGGAAGGCCGTGAGAGGTGTGATTTGAAAGTTCTAAATCCTTGCCTTTGCGACCATCTACCGGTCGCGGCCAAATTGACCTCAGCGTTACAGTATCTCCGCTGTAGATAGTGGAGTACGCACGCTCCGGAGCCAGCCCATGACGACGACCCGATTCCGCACCCGACCTCCGGTGAAGCAGGACGCCGTGGTCGACTACGTCCGCCACCTGATCGTCAGCGGCAGCATCAAGCCCGGCGACCGGCTGCCGACACGTGCGGATCTCGAGCGGCGCTTCCAGGTCTCGCCGGTGACCATGCAGCGCGCGCTGGACCGGCTGGTCGCCGACGGCTTCGTGACGGTTGCCGGCAACATCGGCACGTTCGCGGCGGAGTTCCCCCCGCACCTGCACCGCTACGCCCTGGTCTTCCCCGAGCGCCGCGACGGCGCGCGCTGGTCGCCGTTCTGGCGCCTGCTCGCGGCGGAAGCCGAGGCGCGCTCGCGCGACCTGCCCGTGGGCATCGCCCTCTACACCGGCGTCGAACCAGGCTGCGACGACGCCGAGGTCGCGCGCCTGACCGACGATCTCGCCGCGCAGCGCCTCTCGGGCGTGGTCTTCGCTTGCGATCCGTGGCCGCTCAAAGGCTCGCCGATCCTGGACCAGCCGGGCGTGCCGCGCGTCGCCTTCGCCGGGCTGCAGGCGAACACGGCGGTGCCCAGCGTCGCGCTGGGTGGCGA